>CAYFHK010000065.1:0-14814 GCA_964342585.1 uncultured Caulobacterales bacterium
TCCCCTTCGTGGATGCATATCGAACTTTATGCCAAGCTCCGAAAGCTGAGTTTCGGGCCATTTTGCAAGAAATGGGCGCGCCAAATTAAGTGGGAATATGCTGACTAATCAGATAGTTACGCACACACATGTCTCAGCGCCTCCGACCGGCGCCATGATTTCAACCCTCCTCAGGTCCCAATTTTTGACAGTTCTGGGAACTAAATTATGGCGGTATCCAAAACCCTTCCATGCGTTTGCAATCCGTCCAACATGTCGCAGCCCGGGCATGTGCAATTTTCCCCAGGACGCCGTTGCTTTCAAAGACCCAACGAGGTTCGGGCCACGACTATAGTCTATGTCGACTCCGAGCGATAAAGATTGGAAGCGTCCCAACTATCTTCTGCGGGAGCGCCGAACTTGCAGCGCGATGATCGCTGGAAGTCTGTTTGCCCAAATACAGTCGAGAGTGACCGGCATCCTGAGCCCAAGTCTCTGGAAATTTGAATTCCCTCGGCGATTCTGAGTGATCGGCGGATTTCAGCCGTAGTACAACGCACTATTCGTACTATACGGGAAGGTCGTGCGGCCACGTCCTGAAGCCGCTCTCCGCAGATGGATTCGACTTCCTTTCGGATAGCGGGGAAGCTTTGTGAATGAAGGGAACGGGCTAATGGCTCGATCGATTACATTCTTGGGGGGAACTGGAACTGTTACCGGTTCGAAATATCTAATCCAGATAAATGGCGCCTGTATTCTCGTCGATTGCGGGCTATTTCAGGGATTCAAGCAGCTGCGGTTGAAGAACTGGGCGCCGCTTCCGGTGTCTCCGGCGACGGTCGACGCCGTCATCCTGACGCATGCGCATCTTGATCATTCCGGCTATGTTCCGCTGTTGGTGCGAAACGGCTTCAAGGGCCCGATCTATTCAACTTCCGCTACGCGTGATTTCTGTTCGATATTGCTGCCGGACAGCGGCCATCTGCAAGAGCGGGATGCGGAATTTGCGAACAAGCGCGGCTTTTCAAAACATCGCCCGGCGCGACCGCTTTATACCCAACGCGACGCCGAAGCGAGCCTTGAATATTTCAGACCGACCAAATTCGGCCAGGAAATTGAGATTTCGTCCGGCGTTACCGCTCTCTTTCGACCGGCAGGCCATATTCTCGGGGCGGCGACCGTTCAACTAACGATCAGTGGAACCACGATTGTCTTTTCCGGAGATCTCGGTCCGCCAGGCGCCGCCACCATGCTTGATCCGGCGCCTGTTCGCCATACGGACTATCTGTTGATCGAGTCGACATATGGCGACCGCATCCATGACAAGGAAAATCCGGAAGACCAACTCGCCGAGATTATCAATCGAACCGCCGCCCGAGGCGGCACGGTGCTTATTCCTGCGTTCGCCGTTGGGCGCGCCCAGACGATATTGTTTCATCTGGATCGATTAAAGCAATCAAAACAGATCCCCGATCTGCCTATCTTTCTCGATAGCCCGATGGCCATAGACGCAGGCGAGGTCTTTTGCGAGCACCTCGGCGACCATCGGCTGACGGAAGAACAGTGTCGCACCTCCTGCGGCATCGCTGAATATGTTCGCGAGGCGGAAAAATCAAAGGCGCTCGACGCGAACAAAATGCCGAAAGTCATTATCTCGGCGAGCGGCATGGCGACCGGCGGCAGAATCCTGCACCATCTCAAATATTACGCGCCCGATGAACGGAATGCCTTGGTGTTTACGGGGTTTCAGGCCGGGGGAACACGCGGCGCGGCGATCGTCGGCGGCGCCAAAGCGGTCAAAATTCATGGTGGATATGTCGACATCCGCGCAGAGGTTCATAACCTTCACATGTTGTCGGCCCATGCGGACGCGGAACAGATTATCGGTTGGCTGAAGAATTTCGAGGCCCCGCCGCGGCGAACATTTGTCACCCATGGCGAGCCCGCCGCCTCGGACGCATTGCGGCGGCGCATCAGCGAGGTGCTCAACTGGGACTGCACGACGCCGGCGATCAACGACAGAGTCGATCTCGGGTAGCGGTCGGTCGGTTCATGGAAGAACATCAAAGGCGGTATGAATGACCTTGGAAGCCACGAATATTCTGCAGGCCAAGCGCTTGGGGATCGAAACCCATCAGGAAGCCGTCATCTATATGCGCAAAGACTGCCATGTCTGTCGCGCGGAAGGGTTTTCGGCGCAGGCGCGGATTCGCGTCGCGACCGACAAAGCGTTTGTCATCGCGACCGTCAATCTCGTTACGGGCGATCTTTTGGCGCCTGGCGAGGCTGGTTTGTCAGAGGCGGCGTGGCGGCGTCTTGATTGTGAGGAGGGCGCATCCTTGAGCGTTTCTCATGCGCGCCCGCTCGATTCATTGAGCAATCTTCGCGCAAAAGTCTACGGTCGTGAGCTGACCGACGCCGCCCTCGGCGACATTATGCGCGACATTATCGAAAGCCGCTATTCCGACATTCACCTGTCGTCTTTCATTACCGCTTGCGCCGCTCGCGGCTTGAGCGACCGAGAAGTCATCGACCTGACCCGCGCAATGGTTGCGGCCGGCGAGCGTCTCGATTGGGGCGCGCCTTCGATCGTCGACAAACACTGCGTCGGCGGGCTACCCGGCAATCGAACGACGCCGATCGTTGTCGCGATCGCCGCTGCTTGCGGCCTGACCATGCCGAAGACATCCTCCCGTGCAATCACGTCGCCGGCAGGCACGGCGGATACGATGGAAACGCTCGCGCCGGTCGATCTCGATCTGAACGCAATGCGGCGTGTGGTTGAGAAGGAAGGCGGTTGCATCATATGGGGCGGCGCGGTCGATTTAAGCCCCGCTGACGACACGCTGATCCGCGTCGAGCGCGCGCTCGACATTGACAGCGAAGGCCAGCTCGTCGCCTCGGTTCTGTCGAAGAAAGCGGCGGCGGGCGCGACGCATCTGGTCATCGACATGCCGGTCGGTCCGACAGCGAAAGTCAGAACGAGTGATGACGCGGCGTCTCTGAAGACCAGCCTTTTGAACACCGCCGAGGCGCTTGGGATCAAAACCCGCGTGGTTGAAAGCGACGGCCGTCAACCGGTCGGACGCGGCATTGGCCCGGCGCTGGAAGCGCAGGACGTCCTGAAAGTGCTGCGACGGGACGCAGACGCGCCGGACGATTTGAGGCGGCGGGCTGTCGCCCTTGCGGGCGTGTTGCTGGAACTCGGCGGCGCTGCTTCGAGCGACGCCGGCGAGCAGGCGGCGGCTGCGGCGCTTGCGGAGGGCCGAGCATGGGCTAAGTTCCAGGCGATTTGCGATGCGCAAGGCGGCATGCGCGCCCCGCCCCGGTCTGCCTATCAACATCCGATTCTAGCCGATCATGGGGGAATAATCGCGGCGATCGACAACCGGCGCCTTGCGAAGGCTGCGAAACTTGCAGGCGCGCCGGATGCGAAAGCAGCTGGCCTCGAATTACACGGGTTTCTTGGCCAGAGGGTCGACGTGTCGGAGCCGCTTTTTACCCTGCACGCCGAGACGCAGGGCGAAATGGACTACGCGCTTGAGTATCTGGAAAATCACCCCCCGATTTTCGAAATTGAGGCTTAGCGATGCGCCCCCTTCTTTTCCAATTGTTCAATAATGACGGAGTTACGGAATCGCTCGCCCAGGCGCTCGACGGCGATATCGGAGCAATCCTTATACGGCGTTTTCCTGATGGCGAAAGTTACGTTCGATATGAGACCAGCGTTGACGAGCGCGACGTCGTTCTGGTTTGCACGCTTGACCGTCCTGATGAAAAATTCCTACCGCTGATCTTCGCCGCTGCGGCGGCGCGCGAAAACGGCGCAAAGACAGTGGGTCTTGTTGCGCCCTATCTTGCCTATATGCGGCAGGATCAGCGGTTTCAGGCGGGAGAGGGCGTGACGGCGAAACACTTCGCTGCGGTGCTTAGCCCCTGGATTGACTGGCTCGTCACGATCGATCCGCATCTGCATCGGATCACTTCCCTGTCAGATGTTTATTCCGTTCGCGCTGTGGTTGCGCATGCGGCGCCGGCGATTTCGGCCTGGATCAAGCAGCATATCGAAAACCCGGTTCTGGTCGGACCTGACAGCGAGAGCGAGCAGTGGGTCTCGGAGACGGCCAGAAGCGCCGGCGCGCCGTATCTCGTACTTGAAAAGACGCGGCGTGGAGATCGCGATGTTGAGGTGAGTGTGCCGCAGGTGGAGCAATGGCGCACACATACGCCGGTCCTCGTCGACGATATCATTTCAACTGCGCACACGATGATCGAAACCGTCGGACACTTGAAAGAAGCAGGTATGTCAGCCCCTGTTTGCATCGGCGTCCACGCGATCTTTGCGGGCACTGCGTTAAACGACCTATTGGCTGCTGGTGCGAGTCGGATCGTCACGACAAACACCATACCGCATGAAAGCAACGCACTCGATGTGAGCCCATTGCTCGCTGAGAGTGTACGATTCCTTACGAGAGCGTAGTCAGACGCCGGCCGGTTGCGCGTTGGTCATTCACAGTACTGAAACGGCTCCTTGCGTTCGCTCGCACTATTGTTGTCTCGCGCCAATCTGCTGCGCGACGTCTTCTATCAATTCAATACATTTTGTCGTGTCCCGAAGAAACGGGTGGTGGTCAATTCCTGGCAGCAATTCGATTGACCAGTTCGGCTGTTGTTCGAGAAAGAGATCTAGTGAAGAAAGCGGCGCCGTTGTGTCGTTATCGCCATGAATACACAAAACATCTATTCGCTTTGGAAGCCTTCGAACATCTTCTAGCGCATCATAGCGGTACACAACTTCCCACAGGGATGACGTCGATGATCGCCAGGTGTGCTTCACCAGGTCCTCAACGACGTCCCTCGGGATTTCACGGATCAGATACGGTAATATTTTTCCCATGACCCGCCGTGAGATGATGCACGCAATCATCGTCAACGCCATATTGGTAAAAACAAGCCCTCTGAGGCCGCCTCTCATGCTGTCGTTTCTCAAATAGCGATAAGCGCGTTCCTCAGAGCCGAAATAGGGTAGGCTCATCAAAACCATATTCTTTACTTGCTGCGGAAACCGCGCTGCATAAGCGACCGTCAACAAGGCCCCCAGTGAATGCCCGATCAGCGTAAAGGGGCCCAAGGATGCAAGCGTATCGTGCAGCGCGGCGACGTGACGGTCTACACTGTAACGGGTCCAGGGCTTTGGCGATTCGCCGAAGCCCAATAAATCTACCAGCACAATTCTGTACTTGCCGGCCAGGGGAGCAATCCTGGGCGACCAATTGCGCGTCGTCCCTCCAAGGCCGGCAAGAAAGACGAGCGTTTCCCCGCCGGCGCCGGCAACCTCAGTATAGAGACGGGGTGGCGGCGCGTTTCCTATTCGTTTTCCCGGTCCGCCTAATAAATCGAGCATTCTGAATTTTTTTGGACCAGTTGAAACGGCGCTGCGATTGCTTGGCGACGTGTCGCAGTGCTGCAGTGATTCACCATCAGGCTTGTCCATGGTCGCGCGCGCGTTCGATCTCGAGCGACCGCGGATCGCCTCGGCCGGCGATCGCATCTTGTTCCTCATCAGTCAGGAAATCCGAGACCGGACGGTTCAAAAGAGCGGCGGAGGCTTCGACGATATGGGCCCAAGTGCAGCGATTGGCGAACAGCATGCCGAAAACATCGAACGTGCCGCCGCGAGAGAGAAACCCCAGCGACCGCAACTGCTCCGGCCCGCTGTCGATGCGCCGAAGCAGGCCCGTCATCGGCTCTGGCCGCGTGTGGGTGATCAGCACGCGGGGCAGGTCGGAAGGGAACAGGCCTTTGAGCACATCATCGTTGAGGACGAAGTCCGTCTCGAGCGGATCGCGCGCCGCGCGCAAGCGGCCGGGCTCGATGATTGCCGTGACGCAGGCCGGCGCGTCATGCGCGGCGAGCCGGGCGCGTGCAATCATCGCCTCATCTGCTTGGTAGGCGCCGATCGCGGCGAGCTGTACTCCCGCGTTCGCCGGATCGCCGGCGAGATGGACCGCTCCGGTTCGCACGCCGATCTCTGCTTCTTCAATACTAAGGCGGTTCGGCGTCTGGCCTTTGGGCGTTATTAGGCACGCGATTTCGCCATGGCCCCTATAGATTTCGCGCAACGCCATAACGGCGCTTGCCGCGTCGATCGGGAAAATCACGCGTGCGGCGTCGGACATTTCTCCGAGCAATGCTTCAGGAAGAGTCGGGTCCTGATGGGATTGCTCGTTTTTGGCGTTTTCCCACGTATGCGATGTGGCGATCAGCGGTACGCTGATCCATCCGGGTTTTAGGCCCAGCTCTTTTTGCCGCCTCGCAAAAATTATCTCCTGCCGCAGCGCCCCGAGCATTTTCATGGCGAAGGCTTCATAACTGACCGCGAGGTTGAGACCGCCCTTGTTGCCGAGCGCCGCGGCGATGACCGCCTCTTCATTAAGAGCGGTGATAATCGCGCCGTCCACGGCTTCCGGCGCGTTTGGTTCCGGCGCCGTTACGCGATGGCGTAGTGATTCGAGCGTGAGCGGCATGTGGTTGCTGCGCAATTCGTCCGGGTTCGCCACCCGCACGCGCAACGCCGTATTGGCGTCAACAATCTCCGCAAACTCTCGGTCGATGGCGTCCATGGCGCAACGGGCATTAGCCACGCGGTCGCCGGCGTTTTGTAATGACGACAATTTTGGCGATTCCACCCGGCGCGTTGCCAGCGCATTGCGGCTTTCCGGCGGACGCGATTGACTGACATGATTTGTGAGTGTCTTAACGGATCTTTCAAGGTCGTCGGGCCCGACGTACAAGGCGCTTACGCTGAGATTAAATTCGTCACGCGCTTTTTTGTCTTTGGCCGGATTATCTTGCAGGGGCAAGTTATGCGCGCGATTCGAGCCCGCCCCCGGAAATCCGTATCCTTTTACACATGGGGCAATCACGTAAGGTAGGCGCGCCGGATAGGACGGAGTGTCGTCAGCGATCGCGGCGAACCGGGCCTCGGCTTCCAACAATCCCCAGGCGTAAGAGAGCGGATCGTGACCGTCGACGATGATGGGATCAAAGCCCGAGAGTTCAAGATGGCGCACGAGCCAATCAACCCCGCCTTCCTGTCCGATCTGCGTGCGCTGTTCGATGCGCCTGCCGTTCAGCACCATAACGGGCGTCGCCAATCCGCAATCTTCGGCGCGCCACCAGCGCGGCGCCCAGTCGGACCCGCGTTGTTCTTCAAACGCGCCGTCACTTAGGAAGGCGACGAGGCGTTCGCCGGCTAAAGGCATGTGGACATATTGCAGGCTCGCAAATCCGAGATAACCGCCCTCGGAGAGCCCGCCCGCCGTACGCGGGTTTACGTGGCTTCCGAGCGGGACGGCTGGACGCCCGTCCGGCGTAATGGCGTAACTGTAAAAATCGTTGGCGAGCGCGCTTTGCCCCGCCTCGCTGCGATCGTAGCGTCCGCGCTGAGATTCGGAGACGTCACCCGTTAGCGCGTTGACCGCCTCGATCGCAGCGACGCAATGACCCTGGCCGAGCGTCCAGGCGCGGGTGCAGCCGCTAAGCGCGTTGGCGGCGAGATATCCGCAAAAGGCGATCACCATGTTGAGCGATCCGCCGGTATGGCCTTGCGGATCCAGCTTGAAGTCTTCTTTTTTAAGGGGCGCGCCGCTCAGATCAATGCGCCGGGCATAAGTCATATGCGCGACGAGCCGCATGGCGGCGTTGGCGAGTTTGTCGGTCGCGGCGAAGAGATCGCGCGCTTCGGTTTCGCTGACCGCGAGTTCGCCGTTGGCGGCCTGTCGCAAAAGCGCATCAAGGCGCTCCAGGGTTACGTCTGTGTGCGCGATAACGCCAAATCCCGCCCGCCAGTCCGCATCGGTCATGGTCACAATCCCTTAATGGCCTGCTGCATCGGTCCTCAGCCGAAGAACGGCGCATGACGATAATACGCATGAGATTGCGATATCCCTTGGGCGCGGTCCATCTTGCGGACGAGACGGCGACGCCGGGCCTTAAAAAAACCAATAACGAGATTGTGACGAGGGCGCTGCTGGGAGAGCGCTTATCGTTTCAGCTTGTCGAACAAGTCGATGAGATCCGAAATCGTTTCCTTTTGGGCCTTGGCGCTCCGCGGCGTCATCGCCGCGTCAACGCTGTTTGTCGCGTGAACTTTCAGGATCTCACTTTCCGCGCGGGCGAGGGCGGACTTGATTGCCTGCATTTGATGAAGCGTATCAACCAGATAGCGCTCTTGCTCGAGCATGCGCACGATCCCGCGCACCTGGCCCTCGATGCGTTTTAAACGCCTGATTGTCGCTGCGTGTCCATTCATTGACATATACCGGTCCAGGGTATAGCTAAAGACAGCGTGCTGATCGGTCAAGCGCATGGAGTTTGGTTTGTGACTTTTGGGTCGGTGAAGACGGCGGCCATCGCTTTCTTCGCGCTTTTCTTAGGCGCGAGCCATGTCGCATGCGCCTGCTTTTCGCACGCCGTCCCTCAAAGTCATCAGTCGCACTTTTCGCACATGGGCGGCCCGCACAATGGCGGCGCCCATGACGCGCCTGACGCACCGCATGACCATCATGGCCCCGGTGGCGACCGGTCAGTGACTGAGTTGGGTTCCGGCGGTTGCGAACATTGCGCGAAATCGGCTGTTTTCCACGGGCTTAGCAATATCGAGTTTGCGGCCTCGCTCAGCGCCAAGCCGACCGCCAAGACGGTCGCGTCGCTCAGCGCGGCAATCGTTGCGCCGTCGGGTTTTGCACATAGACTGGCGCTCCCATCTTTATGGCGCGGCCCGCCGGACCAAACGCCGGTTACGCTGAAAATACGCCTACTGAATTGACGAGAAACGCGTCCCTGCGCCAGCGATAGGCGCGAGAGGGTTCTCGTCGCCGCGCGCGTATAAGCGCTTGCGGCCGGCAACCCGGGCGACGCGCGAACAGACTCCCTCCGTCTCGTTCTGTGCGTCGCCACATCAGACCGTTCCACTCAAATGACTTTAAATTCGGAAACAGTAAGCATGTTTAGCAGACGAAAACTCATTCAGACCGCTGGTTTAGGCGGCCTCGCGTTAGGCGGCGCCGGGCTCTTGCCCGCCTGGGCCAAACCGGCGAGCGCCGGCAATCTCGGACTTCCAGCTCTCACAGGCACGCGCTTTGACCTGACGATCGGCAAGTTCCCGGTGCGTATCGACGGTCGTGTCGGCGAGGCCGTGGGCACCAACGGTACGTTGCCCGCGCCGCTCGTGCGGTTTCGCGAAGGCGACGACATCACGATCAATGTGACCAACACATTGCACGAAGATACGTCGATCCACTGGCACGGGCTCTTGGTGCCGTTTTACATGGACGGCGTGCCGGGTGTTGCGTTCCCGGGCATCAAGCCGGGAGAGACCTTCACCTATCGTTTCACGCTGCCCCACAACGGGACCTATTGGTATCACTCCCATTCGGGGCTGCAGGAGCAGCTCGGCCATTACGGTCCGCTGATCATCGACCCGAAGGGCGCCGATCCGGTCGCCTATGACCGCGAATATGTGCTCGTGCTTTCGGACTGGAGTTTTGAGAGCCCGCACCGGGTATTCGCCAAGCTTAAAAAGAACAGCGAAGTTTATAACTTCCAGGAACGCACCGTGCCGGAGTTTCTGGAAGCAGCGGACAAGCGCGGGCTTGGCGCCGCCTTTGAGGACCGCGCCATGTGGGGCGCGATGCGCATGTCGCCGACCGATATCGCGGACGTCACGGGCGCTACCTACACTTATCTCATCAACGGCCATTCGACGGCGGACAATTGGAACGCCGTCTTCAACATCGGCGAAAAGGTTCGCCTGCGTATCATTAACGCCTCGGCGATGACCATCTTCAATTTCCGGATTCCGGGGCTGCCGATGACGGTCGTGCAGGCCGATGGGCTTAACATTCAACCGGTGGAGACGGATGAGTTCCAGATCGGTGTGGCGGAAACCTACGACGTTATCGTCGAACCAAAAGAAGAGCGCGCCTTTGCTCTCGTCGCGGAATCGATTGATCGCTCCGGCATGGGGGTCGCGACCTTGGGTCCGCGTGCCGGCATGCGCGCCGAAGCGCCGCCGCTGCGCGAACGGCCGACGCTCACCATGCGCGATATGGGCATGGCCGGTCACGGCAATCATGGCGCCATGACCGATGACGCGGCTGCGCCTGCGATGGATAATGGAAACATGAACCATGGGGAAATGGACGATGGGTCCATAGACCACGAGGCGATGGGGCATGGTGCGGAGCAAGACGAGCACGCCGGTCATGATATGGGCGGTCATGGATCATTGGCGTCGGTGGAGCAACGGCACGATCACAAGCGCGGCTTTGGCGTCGACATGGTCGCGATGGCGCCGGTCTATCGTCTCAACGAACCGGGGCTCGGCCTTGAAAATGTGCCGCATCGCGCTTTGACCTATGAGGATCTTCGCAGTCTAGAACCCAACCCCGACACGCGGCCGCCGGGCCGCGAGATTGAATTGCATCTCACCGGAAATATGGAGCGCTATATGTGGTCCTTCGACGGCGTGAAGTTTTCCGAAGTCGTCGATCCGATTGTCTTCCACGAAGGCGAACGCGTGCGGATGACGCTGGTCAACGACACGATGATGTCGCATCCGATTCACTTGCACGGCATGTTTTTCGATCTTGCGAATGGCGGCGGCAATCACCGGCCGCGAAAACACACGGTCATCGTCAAGCCGGGCGAAAAACTGTCCTACGACGTTACCGCCAATCATGTGGGCGACTGGGCGTTCCACTGCCATCTTCTCATGCACATGCATGCCGGGATGATGCAGGTTGTTTCCATCCGCCCCCGGATGGCGATGAATGAGGCCATGGATCATCGAAAAATGGATCACGAGCCTGTGGATCATGAGGCCATGGGTCATGAGACCGGGAGCCATGAAGAGACGGACCACTCGAAAATGGATCATGGAGGCAAGCACTAATGGCTTTCTCAATAATGATGATCCGAACGGGTCTTGGCGCAGCGGCGCTTCTTTCCGCCGCGCCGCAAAGCTTTGCGCAGGAAACGCAAAACGCTGAAGAGCAGTCGTCTGAACGCGGCTGGTCGCAGGCGGACGAATATTGGGGTCGCGAAGAAATGGCGGCCTCGCGCGCCGCGGTTCAAAAAGAACACGGTGCGTCGACGACCTATTTCGTCCAAGCGGACCGCTTCGAATATAGATCAAATGAAGGCGAGCCCCAGTTTTTATGGGATGCGCAAGGTTGGTATGGCGGCGACAAGAACAAACTCTGGATCAAATCCGAGGGCGAATATTCGTTCGACGCCGACGAATTCGAAGATGCGGAAGTGCAGGCGCTATGGTCGCGCGGCATATCCCGCTATTTCGACGTTCAGGCTGGCGTCAGACACGATTTCGCACCGGGAGATGATCGCACCTTCGGCGTCTTCGGGGTGCAAGGGCTCGCGCCCTATTGGTTTGAGGTCGATGCAGCGGCGTTTGTCAGCGGCGAGGGCGACGCCTCAGCGCGGATTGAGCTTGAATATGAACTGCTGCTCACGCAGCGACTCATTCTCCAACCGCGGACGGAGCTTAATTTCGCGATACAAGACGTCCCCGAGAACGGCGTCGGCTCGGGACTTTCAACGGCGGAGGCCGGCATGCGGTTGCGCTACGAAATCAAGCGTGAGTTCGCCCCCTATATCGGCGTTTCCTGGGAGCGCGCTGTGGGTGAGACAGCGGATTTCGCCCGCGCTGATGGAGAAGATCCGTCGGCGGTGTCGTTTGTCGCGGGACTGAGACTTTGGTTCTGACGGCTTAAGGCGTTTGGATATCAGTGCATCGCGCTTGCGGAAAGGGAAAGCCCTCTTGTCCCGCAGGTGCGATCCGCATCAGTTTTTTGGAGGTGAAATGAAACAGCAGTCCTTCGTTGTCGCCGTGTTTTTCGCCTTAGTCGCATCGTTTTGGTCGGCCGGACCGGCTTTTTCGCAAACCACGCCTGATCCGCACGCGGATCCGCAATTGGACAGTTCTATCCATTGCGAAATCCCAAGAGGCGAAGGCGTCATCATGGCGCTCGACATCAAACAGTCAAAAGTCGACATTGCGCATAGGCCAGCCCATTCCATCGGCTTTGACGAAATGGTCATGGCGTTCGATGTGATGACGTCTGTTAACCTCGAACAGTATTCCGCGGGTGAGCGCGTTCATTTTTTGCTGAAGATTGAACGAGGAGAAAGCGACCAAATTGCCTTTATCTGCTCGCTGGAAAAAGATGAAGACGCCCACAAAGCATGCATGGCGAAATTACACGTCGAAGCTATGAAACTCGTCGCGGACGATATCGACCAATGCTCCATGGATAGTATGGAGCCGACAGATGCCAAGATTCTTGACCGCTGAGGCGCGTCCGCACATGACGGCTTAATTAAGAAACCGAAAAAATCTGATATTCTGATATAGAGTCTAGCGTAAACCCGACTTAATGAGGTAGCGGTCAATCCCCATCGAATTTCATCCCTAGCCGTTTTTACCGGAACTATTTTCATTCTCCTCTGTTGAATTGACGACAAGTTCTGCAATTCGATCAAGAGGAAAACATGGAAAATAAACAGGGAAACTATTGGCGCTTCGGCGCAATGATTGTGACGGCGATGGTCGTCATGTTTTTGTTCATGTATCTGAACAGTTACGCCTTCGAGCACTTGCGATGGAGCGAAACACGATTCTATATGACCTTTCTCATGGGCGCCTCCATGGCGGTCATCATGCTGAGTTTCATGCTGGGCATGTACAAGAACAACAAAATCAACATCGCGATTTACGCCGGAAACGTTGTCGTTTTCGCGGCCGCCTTGTGGCTCGTTCGAAGTCAAACGACTGTCGATGACAGTTCCTACATGAGAGCGATGATCCCCCATCATTCGATCGCTGTTCTGACCAGCGAGCGAGCGCAGATCGAAGACGTGCGCGTACGCGAACTGGCTAATGAAATCATCAAGGCGCAGCGGCGTGAAATTAAGGAAATGGACTGGCTGATCGAAGATATCGCCGAGAATGGACCGGCATCGAACGAGGCTGAAGCCAAGGCGCGACCGGTTCCCAAATTCGAAGGCCTTCTCAATCCAAAGGAGTCGTCAGGCTCCGACGTTTCCGAAAATTGATCGCCTGCGGGACGGAAAGACCAATGCTTGATAAGACAGAGAAGCGAGCAGACCTCTATCGGATGGTCATGCCGGGCCACCTTTGCCCTTACGGCCTCAAATCGAAGTGGCTGCTGGAGCGCAAAGGATTTGAGGTCGCTGATCATCACTTGACAACGCGCGAGGAAACCGACGCGTTTCAGGCAAAACACGGCGTCGATACGCCGCCGCAGACTTTTATCAATGGCGAACGTATCGGCGGCTATGAAGAGCTGCGCGATCGTTTTACCGGTTATGACAAGGACGCTGACGATACGACGTACACGCCGGTAATCGTCATTTTTGCGGCATGCGCGCTGATGGCGCTCGCCGTTAGTTGGTTCGCGTTCGGCTCTATCTTTCATATTCGAACGATCGAATGGTTCGCCGCCTTTTCGATGACCGTGCTTGCAATCCAGAAACTGAAGGACGTCGAGAGTTTTTCCACCATGTTTTTGAATTATGACCTGCTCGCTAGGCGCTGGGTTCCCTACGGCTACCTCTATGCGTTCGGCGAGGCGGCGACAGGAATTTTAATGATCGCCGGCGGCGTGTTCGGCGTTATCGGAGCGCCAATTGCACTCTTCATCGGGACGGTCGGCGCCGTCAGCGTTTTCAAGGCGGTTTACATCGACAAGCGCGAATTGAAATGCGCCTGCGTCGGCGGCGAGTCCAACGTGCCCCTCGGTTTTGTATCGTTGACGGAAAACCTCGTCATGATGGCAATGGGCGTTTGGATGCCTTTAAAATTTCTCACTTAGTTTTGATATCAAAGTTGCTGATCATTCGTTCGCGTATTTAGATCAACACTCCATCCGGCGCCGAGCGCTTGGTAAACGCGAATGAAATCAACTGTCACACTTGTTTGACTGGCGGCGAGTGAGGCTTCCGCGGCGAGGAGGCGTCCTTCGGTGTCGAGCACCATCAGAAAATCATCCGCGCCCACATCATAGCGTTGCCGGGCGAGATCCGCCGCCTGGCGCGCCTTGGCTGCGGCGGCGGCAAGCGCGTCATATCGAACGCGCCCCCGGCCGTATGCTGCGAGCGACGTTTGGGTTTCCTCAAGCGCAACGAGTACGGATTGTTCATAGACGGCGAGCGCGGCTTCGGCGTTTGCGCCGGCGGCTTCGATCTGTGCTCTGACGCGCGGAATATCGAATCCCGACCACGTGATCGTGGGGCCGACGCCATAAC
Organism: uncultured Caulobacterales bacterium; assembly: GCA_964342585.1. Classification (GTDB taxonomy): domain Bacteria; phylum Pseudomonadota; class Alphaproteobacteria; order Caulobacterales; family Parvularculaceae; genus Parvularcula. Next base: position 14,329 of record CAYFHK010000065.1, read on the forward strand.
CGAGGGAGCCGTCGCCGCCGACGCCTGCAATGTCCTGGGCCGCGAGGCTGACGCCGCCGGCGAGCGTGACGCGCGGGAAGAAGTCAGCCTTTGCAATGCCGATGCGGGCTGTCGCCGCCGCAAGCGTGCGCTCGGCCGCCCGGATGTCGGCCCGCCGCCTGAGGAGAGATTCGATGTCGCCGATCGGCAGAGTGTCCGGCGGCGGCGGCAACCCTTGGGAGCCGGTCGCTAAAGTCGAGATCACCGCATTGACGTTTGTCCCGGTGAGCGTCGCCAGTCTGTTGGCGGCGGCGATTTGAGCGGCCTCAAGCGGCGGGATTGAGGCCTCGGTCGTTTTCGCCTGGGCTTCGGCCCGGGCGACCAGCTGGGCGCGGCCGTGGCCGACGCCGGCGACATCGACGGCGACGGCACGGGCGACCTGATCGTGGGCGCGCCCCAGGACCCCTTCGGCCTGGACACGAGCTGGGCCGGCAACGGTCCGGGCTA
>CAYFHK010000066.1:0-14803 GCA_964342585.1 uncultured Caulobacterales bacterium
AAGCTGATCGAATATAATTGCCGCTTTGGCGATCCTGAATGCCAGTTGCTCATGCGCCGTCTTCGGAGCGACATTGTCCCAGCGCTCTGGGGCGCCGCAACCGGGCGGCTGGCAGGCGTCGGGCTTGATTGGATGGATGTCGCCGCCGCAAACATCGTCCTCGCGACCGACGGTTATCCCGGCGCCTATACGAAGGGCTCCGTCATCGGCGGCGTTGAAACCGCTGACGCCGAAGACGATGTCGTCGTCTTCCACGCCGGCACGCGGCTTGAGGATGGCCAGCTCCTCGCCCATGGCGGCCGTGTGCTGAACGTCACCGCGACGGGCGATGACCTGGGCCAGGCCCTCGACAAAGCCTATGCCGCCGCAGCGAAGATCGTCTGGCCTGAGGGCTTCTACCGCAAGGATATCGGCCAAGACCTGCGGTAGCATCTTTGGCCGCACGTTCCTGCGAAGGCGGGAACCTGGTTCTCAAGGAGCATCAGATCTCTGCCTGCGCAGAGATGTGCGGAGTGTTCAGGGTCAAAGCCTCCCCGTGCTTCATGCGCGGGGCCCAGCACGAACTCTTTCCGTCCTGTGATGGATTCCGCGCCTAAAGCGCGGGAAGGCTAGAAAAACGGATGACCGATCGCACAACAAGAAGCCGAGCGCTCCCAAACTCATCCCCACGCCCCCTATCCATACCAAAACTCATCCTATCTACGGCAGAGCATGCCGACGCAGACCCCTTAACACAGGCATTCGCGACGGCAGCTTGCCTGCACCGGCGAAGGCCGGTGCCCGCAGGGTTCCCAAACTCACGCATTGCCGGCTCGGACGGGCAATTCGCCCTGCGCGATGGCCAACAGCTCTTCGGCTCGCTAAGACCACGGCAAACGCGGAGGAGCGCATCATGGCCACCATCAAACAAGACGAAGCCGCAGCCGAATGGGGCCTCCCCGGCCTCACCTCACGTGACATGGCGACAGAGGATGGCCTCACGCTGAAGCTTTACGAGATGGGCGAGGGCCCGCTCGTCGTTCTCATCCATGGCTGGCCGGAACTGGCCTATTCATGGCGTTACCAGATGCCTGCGCTCTCGGCCGCGGGGTATAAAGTTGTTGCGCCGGATATGCGCGGCTATGGGCAAAGCGATGCACCCGCAGAAATCGAGCCGTATACGATCCAAAAGCTGACCCGCGATATCGTTTCGATCATCGACGCTTATGGGGCGGAGGATGCCACGATCGTCGGCCATGATTGGGGCGCGATCGTCAGCTGGCATACCAATTTGCTGCACCCAACCCGCGTCAACGCGCATGCCGCCCTTAGCGTGCCCTATCATGGCCGACCGCCAAAGCCGATGACGGAAATGCTGAAGGACGCCTATGGCGAGGATTTCTTCTACATCCTCTATTTTCAACAGGATGGCGTCGCCGAAGCCGAATTCGATGCGGACCCGCGCGGCATCCTTGAGCGTCTCTACGCGGAGCCTGGCACGCCGCGTGGCCCCAAAGCGCTCGAAGACAAAAAGCTCTCCGCCGGCGGATGGATCCCTCGCCTTGGCAAACCGCTCGAGGCGCAGAGCTGGCTCTCAGAAGACGATATGGCGTACTATGTCGATGCCTTCACCAATTCAGGCTTCCGTGGCGGGATCAACTATTACCGGAACATTGCCAATAATTGGCACTCAACGCCCGAGCTGGACGGCGCGAAAATCGACACACCGACCACCTTCATCGCGGGCGAGAAGGACATGGTTATCCGCCGCGCTTCAGCCGAAGAGCTGCGCCAATCCATGGAGAAAACCGTCACCGATCTGCGCGGCGTGACCCTCATCGATGATGCGGGCCACTGGATCCAGCAGGAGCGCGCCGATGAGGTGAACGCCCTGCTGCTCGACTTCCTGGCGACGCTCGACTGACCCGCCTTAGGGAAACAGCTTTTGCTGCTCCCACGCGCCGGTCTCTTCGTTCAGCGCGAAGAGCAATCGGTCGTGTAAGCGATAGGGTCGGTTCACCCAGAACTCGATCTCATGCGGGATGACACGATAGCCGCGCCAAAAATCCGGGCGGCGCACTTCTCGCCCGTCATAGATCGCTTCGTAATCCTCGACCCGCGTTTTGAGGATCGTCTCATCGCTCATCGGGCGGGATTGCTGCGAGGCCCAAGCGCCGATCTGCGCACCGCGGCTGCGCTCGGCGAAGTAGGCGTCGTTTTCGGTCTCGCTGACTTTCTCCACCGGGCCGCGCACGCGGACCTGCCGACGGATCGACTTCCAATGGAAGCAAAGTGCAGCCTTCGCGTTTGTGGCCAGCTGCTCGCCCTTGGCGGAGGCGGAGTTGGTGTAGAAAACGAAGCCTTCGTCGAGATCCTTCAAAAGGATCACTCTTACATCGGGCATCCCGGTCTTATCGACCGTCGCCAATGACATGGCGTTGGGGTCATTCGCCTCATGCTTCTTGGCAAGCGCCATCCAATCGGCGAAAAGCTCGAGCGGGTCATCTTTCGTGAAGACCTTGCCCTGATCATCGTCAACTGCGAACGCCTCCTGCGCCTTCGCTTCGGCGGCGTAGTCATCGTCACTCGGTGACGGGGGAATCAGCGGATCAACCATAGATATCTTCCTACCCTGCTCCTGCGCAGGAGAAAACGGCCAAAACGATCATGTCGCAAAACAGCTTCGGCCGCCTTTTTCGCTTTACCACATGGGGCGAAAGCCATGGACCGGCTATTGGGTGCGTCATTGACGGGTGTCCGCCGGGCATTCCGCTGACCGAGCCCATGATCCAGGCGCGGCTTGACCAGCGGCGGCCAGGCACCTCCCGCTTTGTGACGCAGCGCCAAGAACCCGACCAGGTGCGCATTCTTTCGGGCGTTTTCGAAGATGATCGCACGGGCGGGCCTGTCACCACGGGCACGCCGATCAGCCTGATGATCGAGAATGTCGATCAGCGTTCAAAGGACTATTCCGACATTCGCGACAAATACCGGCCTGGCCACGCCGACTACACCTATGATGCGAAATATGGCGTCCGCGACTATCGCGGCGGGGGTCGATCATCTGCCCGCGAAACTGCCAACCGCGTCGCCGCGGGTGCGGTGGCTGAGGCGGTGCTGTGGCATCTCTATGGCAATGCGGTCGATGTTGTCGCGGGCATGGTAGGCCTTGGGCCCCATGAGATTGACCGCGACCGGCTGGATTGGGCGAGTGTAGGCAACAACCCCTTCTGGTGCCCTGACCCGGTGGCGGCAAAAGACTGGGAAGCGATCCTCGATCAGGCGCGCAAAGATGGCTCGTCCCTTGGCGGCATGGTCGAGGTGGTGGCGCGCGGCGTGCCCGCCGGGCTCGGCGCCCCACTCTACAGCAAAATCGATTCAGACCTCGCCGCAGCGATGATGACCATTAACGCCGTCAAAGGCGTCGAAATCGGCGCGGGCATGTCCGCGGCGAAATTGAGCGGTATCGAAAATGCCGACCAAATGCGCATGGGCAAAGATGGCGTGCATGCGTTCCAGTCGAATAATAACGGCGGCGTGCTCGGCGGCATCACCACGGGGCAAGACCTCGTGGTCCGGATGGCCATCAAGCCCACCTCCTCCATCCTCACGCCGCGCCAATCCGTGACGCGCCAGGGCGAGGACACCGAAGTGGTGACCAAGGGCCGCCATGATCCCTGCGTGGCGATCAGAGGCGTGCCTGTGGCCGCCGCCATGATGGCGATTGTCATCGCGGACCACGCACTTCAGCACCGGGCACAGACAGGACGGCTGGGACCGATCCAAGACTGACGCTCTCGTTCAGGTGGCGGTCACCAGGGAAAAGACGGTCCCCGCGATGGTCACGTCGTCACCATCGACCATGAGGCCTTTCTCCGCCGCCACAGCGAGACAGGCAGATTTGTCAGTCACATAGACCGAAAAGGCTGACAGCTGATCATCCGTGCCTTGACGGAAATGGATATCAGCGTCATCGAGCGGGATCCCGGTCCCGTCATGGGAGAGATCCATCATCTGCGCCCAATGGGCCGCAAGTTGCGATGGATCTGTCGCGTCGATCACGGCGCCAGCAAACCCACTGGCCCGCCCCTTGCCGCTGAAGGATTTCCAGTCTGGGCCCGCCCAAGGCCATTCGGCCGGCTCGGTGGGCTGATCGAAAGAGAAGATCGCCCCGCCGACATCTTTCGGGTGAAGATGCATCGCCCGCACGGCTTCGCGTTCCGAAGTCCAGATGATCCGAATGCCCATCTTATCGACACGGGCACGGTCTGCGTTAAGATCATCCGTTTGCACGATGAACATATAGGGCGACGGCCCACGGCGGCCCAAGTGACGGGCCACCGCTGAGCTATCCGACGTGGGGGCGACGAGTTCGAGAAACTGATCGCCGACGACGAACATGGCGTTCTCAATGCCGAACTTCGCCACCTCAGGATCGCGATAGGCAACATCGGTCCCGAAGACCGCCGATATCTCCGCCACCGCGGGTTCGAGGGATGGCACCGCGAGGACCAGCTGACGGATGCGTTTTGATGCCATCGTCACTTGCCCGTGAAACTGGGGGCACGTTTTTCGACAAACGCCCGTGCGCCTTCCTTGTGGTCGGCGGTGTCGCCGGTGCGCAATTGCGTCCAGGCCTCACGATCGGACATTGTCTGATAATCCTGCGTCGCGGCAAGGCGCACATTTTCCTTCATGTAGCGATAAGCCGTCTGCGGACCGTTAGCGATCTGGGTCGCCCACTCTTGGGTGCTCGCCATCAGCTCCTCAGCCGGGACGACCCGATTGACCAAACCCAACGCCAGCACCTCATCCGCGGTCAGCTTCGGCGAGAGGTACAGCAATTCTTTTGCCTTCGCCTCGCCCAGTGCACGGACAAGCGGCCAAGTGATGCCAAAATCACCGGCAAAACCCACGCGCGCAAACGCCGTCATCATTTTCGCCGTGTCCGCCATAATTTTCAGATCGCAAGACAGCGCGATGGCCATCCCCGCGCCCGCCGCCGGACCGTTGATCGCGGCAATTGTCACCTTCGGGATGGAATGGAGGAGCGCGGAAAACCGATGCGATTGACGTTGGCGATCGAGCCGTTCTTCGAAGGTCAGCTCGCGGCCCTGCCCCTCATTCATCATTTGCACGTCGCCGCCCGCGCAAAAACCGCGATCGGACCCGGTGACAATAATGCATCCAATTTCTGGGTCAGTTGCAAATTGCTCTATGGCGGCGACACCGGCATCAATCATATCTTTTGACAGCGCGTTGAGACGATCGGGCCGATTAAGCGTCAGGGTCGCCACACGATCTTTGACGTCGATAAGAAGGTCTTCGGTCATGCTCTTCGTTTCCTCTCCGGTTTCTTTTTTTCACCTGTTTGCGCCTGTTCTAAGTGCGCGCGAGGCGCGTTGGCAACGCGCCTGCTCTCGCCAGCACAATCCTATTCACCTCCCGCCGCCGAGCGTGTAGGCCCTTGGATGTGCTGAAAAAGAGCGTTGTGCATGCTGTCTCGTATCAATTGGTCGACCGTGATCAAACTCGCCGTGGCGAGCCTCATCGTCGGCACGGTCCTCGCGGTGGTGGGCGCTGACCCGATCGATTTCTGGCGCGGGCTCTATGAGACGTTGCGCGAGACATTGGGCGCCATTTTCGGCTTCGGCATCAATGGCGTGCGCAATGCCGTCGCCTACACCGCGCTCGGCGCGGCGGTGGTATTGCCGATTTGGATCGTCGTTGTGCTGCTGAAGAACCGGAAGAAATCCTCTCCCGGCGAATAAGCATTACCGTGCGCCCGAGGTGCAAAGATCGCACTTCCCGCAAGGCTCGCGACGATACTCACCGAAATGGCCAAGGAGCATATTCCGTCGGCAGACCGTCGCCTCACAGAAGGAGACGAGCGCATCTAGACGTCGTCGCTCTGCGCGTTTGACAGCGGCGGGGCTTTCACTCCCATCGATCATCTTACGCCGCACCACGAGATCGCCATAACCATAGAGCAGAATGGCATCGGCGGGCGCGCCATCGCGACCCGCCCGACCAATCTCTTGGTAATAGGCTTCCACGCTGGCCGGCAGATCACGATGGATCACAAAGCGGACATCCGCCTTGTCGATCCCCATGCCAAAGGCCACCGTGGCGCAGACGATAATACCGGGTTCCGTCAAAAAGCGATGCAGCGCCCGCCCCTTCACTTCGTCATCGAGCCCAGCATGGAAAGGGATGGCGCTGTGGCCTCGCCCTTCGAGCAACAGCGCTGTTTCTTCGGCCCGCTTACGAGACCGGCAATAGATGATACCTGCCCCTCCCTTCCGTACACGAAGCAAAGAGAGAAGTTGTTTGTCGCCGCGATGCTTTTCGATGACCTGCAGGGCAAGGTTCGGCCGGTCAAAGCCATGCACGAAGCTTAAGCCCTCGCCGCCAAAGAGGCGCGATTTGATATCGGCTTGCGTTTCAGTGTCTGCTGTCGCGGTGAAGGCGGCGATGGGGATATCGGGGAAATGCGTCGTGAGATCGCCGAGCGCGAGATATTCCTCACGGAAATTGTGCCCCCATTGCGCGATGCAATGCGCCTCATCGATCACAAAATAGCTCACCTTTTGGCGCTTTAGCGCGCTAAGCATCCGTCCCGTCATCAGCCGCTCGGGCGACATATAGAGAAGCTTGAGATCGCCGGCGGTTGCGGCCCGCCAATCGGCCACATTCAAATGCCGCTCGCGCCCTGAGTGGATCATTCCCGCCGAAATGCCCGCCGCCTGCAAATGCCGCACTTGGTTTTCCATCAGCGCGATCAGCGGACTGACGACAACGGCAAACCCCTCTCGCATAGTCGCTGGTAGTTGAAAGCAGAGTGACTTGCCCGCCCCCGTGGGCATCACGGCCAGTACGTGCTCCTTGCGAAGGAGCGCCTCGACAACGTGATCCTGACCGGGACGAAATGCGTCGAACCCAAAGGTCTCGCGCAGCGCGGTCGTCGCATCGGTGGCAAGGGCAGCGGTGGACGGAGGCATCAGCATGAACCAGTGGCGGCCCATGTCTTCACCGTGATTCGGAAACCCTGCCCAAGTGACGAGTTATGCAGGATCTGCTTCGTCGAGATCGGCGATGAGCGTGCGGAAGGCCTCCAGCATCTTGGCCTTGGGCAGCGCCCCTGCGAAGCCAGCCTGCTCACCAACGATGAAGGTCGGTACACCGTCGACACCGCCCTGACGAAAGGCGGCAGCCTCCTCGGCAATCGCGGTGCGATCCTCATTGGTCTCAAGGCGTTCGGCCACGTCATCCCCATCAAGGCCCGCGGTGATCGCGACCTGCCTGAGCACGTCACGCTGGCTGATGTCCTCGCCGTGCTGCCAATAGGCATCAAACAACGCCGCCATTGTCTCCCGCTGCAACCCATCGGCATGGCTCCACAAAACAAGCCGTTGCGCGTCTGTGGGGTCCGGCAAGCGCGGGGGCAACCCTGGATCGAAGCTCAATCCCACATCCGCCATCGCTGTTTTCAGCGCGTCATTCACCGCGGCGCGATGGCCAGGATCTGGAAATTTGGCCGCCAAGGTCGCCGCGCGGTCGCGGCCCTCAGGCGGCGTTGTCGGATCGAGACGATAGGGCCGGTATCGAATCGCAAGGGGCGTTTCGAAGGATAAGGCCATCGCCACCCAGTCAAGCGCCCGAAACCCAATATAGCACCAGGGACACACAGGATCGGCGACCATATCGATGGCGACCGGCGGAAACTGTTGATTTGATTGAATCATGGTGTTTCCTAGCCCGTGTCCCCCAAAAAAAGCAGAAGGTCACCCTTGCGTCTGTGACAGGTTCATAACACCATTTACGCGCAACGAGGCGAGGAAAAACAAATGGCAGATAGCGCGGCAGACGCTACCCTCACCCATCAGACCTGTGCGAAAAGCGAACCAGCGAGCGGCGTGAAACGGACGCGACTAACTCGGAATGAACGGCTCGTGCTGGACGTCCTGTCAGCACAAGGCGGCCCTATGAAAGCTTACCCGCTACTGGCCGCCCTCAAAGAGCATGGCGTGAAAGCCCCAATGACAGTCTACCGCGCGCTTGATCGGCTGGAGGCCAAAGGGCTCATCCACAAACTTGACGCGATGAACGCGTTCATCATCTGCAATCATGATGAGCCGCATCCGCTGCAGGTCTTTCTCGTCTGCGTGAAATGTAGCAAAGCCGAAGAGGTCGAAGAGGCGCAAGTCGCTGGCTTCAATTGGCCATCAGCACGGACACTTGCAGGCGCCAAGGGCTTTGCGGCGCAGACAGCGCGGATGGAAATCCGCGGCGTCTGCGCTGAATGTAGCATGGCAATCTAAAGTACTCAGGCGTACCAGCCGGCCTCTGCCTCTTCTCGGGCGCCCTCGCACCAAGCTTTGATCGCGGGGTGCGCCCAAATCGCTTCCATGTAATCCGCACACACCTGGGGCATGCTGACAGGGCCATAGGTCCTGATGCGTGAGACCACGGGCGCGTAGAACGCATCTGCAATCGTGAAGCCGCCGAAAAGATAGGGCTCGTCCGTCTTTTGGCCGAAGTGTTCCCGCGCCATTGACCAAAGGGAGAAGATCCGGGTCAATTCCTGGCGCACACGCCACGGGCAACTCACGCCAGCCCCTTCGGTGACGATGTCCATCGGCCAGATGGTCCGCAGGCCCGAGAAACCCGAGTGCATTTCCGCCGAGATGCAGCGAGCGAGCGTTCGCGCCGCTGGGTCCTCTGGCCAAAGATGTTTCCCAGGATGCTTCTCGGCAAGGTATTCGGCGATGGCCAGACTGTCCCAAATCACGTGGTCGCCATCTTTGAGGCATGGCACCAAGCCGGAGGGTGATAAGGAGGCAATCTGGCCGCGGGTTTCAGGCACATCGAGACGGATCAGCTGCTCATCGAACGGCAGATCATGCGCACGCATCAAAACCCAGGGCCGCATGGACCAAGATGATAGGTTTTTGTTCCCAATGATCAGTTCCATTGTCATCGACATCTCCCTTATCTCGCTGAAGCGCTTATCGCGTCTTCACGAGCGCCGCATTCCATTTTTGCGCGCCGGTGCGCTGAAAAGCTTGCCTCATATGGGTGGGGCCCGGCAAATGGCAAAAAGACGAGGAGACTTCTGATGAGCGAATATATCGAAACACGCCTAGAGGATGGCGTTCTCCGCGTGCGGTTTAATCGGCCCGAGAAGAAAAACGCGATCACGATTGAGATGTATGAGGCACTCATCGCGGCGTTCGACAAGGCTGCGTCTGATGACGCGGTCCGTGTGCTCTTGCTGGAGGGGAGCGACGACATTTTCTCCGCCGGGAACGATCTCTCCTCTTTCGCCGCGCCGCGGCCCACGGATGGGGATGGCAAAGTCGCCTCGCACCGGCTGATGGAAGCTGCAGCGACGGCGCCCAAGCCGCTGGTGGCCGCGGTCTCCGGCGGGGCCGTTGGGATTGGCGCCACGCTGCTTTTGCATTTTGATTTCATCTATGCTGATGAAACGGCCTTCTTCCTGATGCCGTTCACCGATTTGGCGACGGTGCCAGAGGCTGGCGCAAGCCTCATCCTGCCGCAGCGCTTTGGTCGCCAAATCGCAGCAGAATTCCTTCTCCTCAGTGACCGGATCACCGCACAGCGGGCCTACGATATGGGGCTTGTTAACGCTGTGGTACGCGACGGAAACGTTCGCGGCCACGCCTTCGCGGTGGCGCAGCGCTTGGCGCAAAAGCCGCCCATGGCCATGAAGATGACAAAGGCGTTGATGACCGGCGACACCAAACCAATGCTCGCCCATATCGATGAAGAAATGCGTCAGTTTGCGGAGCGTGTCGCCTCAGATGAGATGCAACAAATCGTGGCACAACGGATGATGAAGAAATAGCGGAGGCACTTGCCCGCTCTACACGCCCGCTTAGCGCAACTCATATTCCATATTCACGGTGACGGAGAGCTCACTCTCCCCCGCCTCGATCGGCGTTGGGGCCGCCTCCGCCATCGCGGCGGACCGCATGGCGATAGGCTGTGGGCTTGGCCGGTAGGACGATATCGACATGTGCCGAACAGGCCCCAAGCGGATGCCCGCCTCATCGGCCAACAATTCGGCCAAGGCCACCGCTTCGCGCACAGCATTGCGCCGCGCTTCTTCCAGCAATTCGTCCTCGTCGGAGAACCCAAAATTGAGGCTGTTGAGCTGATTTGCCCCCGCCGCGACTGCGGCATCGATCGCGCCGCCGACTTTGGTTGTATCCCGTAGACGGACGGTCAATGTGTTGTTGGCTTCATACCCAATGATAACATTGCGATCGGTGAACCCACGTTCGTTTTGCGCATATCGCGGCGAGAGCGAAAAGCCGCTCGTCTGCATATCCCGCGGCGCCACGCCAAGTTCGCTCAGCGCATCGCGCACGCCCGTCATCGACGAAGCGTTTGCGGCCGTCGCCTCGCCCGCCGTCTTTGCCTGCGACACCACGGCAAAGTTGAGCATCGCCATATCGGGCACCCCTGCCGCAGCACCGGTGCCGGAGACGCTCAGCGTCCGCGATTGGGCAAGGTCGTCATCATCGTCGTCGACACAAGCGACGAGCAAAAGCGCGGCAGCGGGCGCTATCCACATCCATTTCATTTCTTGTTTCTCCCGTGGATTTTTCAGTATACGCAAGACGGAGGTCAGATATGCTGATCCATTTCCGACGCCGCCATTTTCTTGCAATTCCCTTTGGGCTCAGCCGGCACGCCGGCGACGGTGCAAAATGGCTGGACAGGGTTCAGCACAACAGAACCCGCGGCGATCTTCGCGCCGTCGCCCACTTCAATATTGCCGAGCACTTTGGCACCAGCACCAATCATCACGCCATTGCCAATTTTGGGATGCCGATCGCCGACTTCTTTGCCCGTACCGCCAAGGGTAACACCCTGCAGTATACTGACATTATCGCCGACGCGCGCGGTCATCCCGATAACGATGCCATGGCCATGATCGATGAAAATGCCTTTGCCGATTGTCGCGGCCGGATTGATGTCAATCGTGAACAGTTCGGACATGCGAGATTGCAAATAAAGCGCGAGCGCCTGGCGGCCCTGGCGCCACAACCAGTTCGCCACCCGATAAGACTGCAGCGCGTGAAACCCTTTGAAGTAGAGGAAGGGCTGGGAAAGGAACTGGCACGCCGGATCACGCTCATAATAGGCAAGCGAATCTTCAATGGCGGCTGCCACGATTTTGGGCTCATCCGCATACGCAGCTTCGGCAACCTCGCGCCAAAGCATGGCATTCATTTCACCATCAGAGAGCTTCTCTGCCAAGCGATAGGAAAGCGCCTGCGCCATGGTGTCGTGGTGAAGAAGGGTGGCGTTCAAAAACGACGCGAGCACCGGCTCATCAGCCGCCGCCGTCGCCGCCTCCACCCGCATGCGCGACCACACCGTGTCGGCATGGACCGGATGCACGATTGCCGGTTTGATGGCTTCTGACATGGCCCTACTCCTCCTCGGCAGTTGTCTTTAGCGCCGAAACTGCCGCTAAAATGTGGCGCGCAGGCGGCATTGGCAACAACCCTGCTTGCGCCTTCATGATCGCCGCGCCAACCATCAGATGGGTAAGGCTATCAGTAATGTCACCGGAAAGAACCCGTTTTACCAGGTCAGCGAGCGGTATGCGCTGCTGCATCAGCACTTCATCCGGGTCGGGCGATGCCTCACCCTCAGTGAGACCGTAGGCCAAAAAATAGACGGCGCGCTCGTCGGTGACCGAGTTTGAGAGATCACACTGGCCCAGCGGCACCAGATGCGCGGCGGTTAACCCTGTTTCCTCACGAAGTTCTCGCCGGGCTGTCTCCTCTGGCGGCTCCCCTTTCGGGCCGCCGCCCTCGGGCAGCTCCCATGAATAGGCATCGAAGGGAAAGCGATGCTGGCCGACAAGCGGCACGGTGCCATCGTCAAAAATCGGCAGCACGCCCACGGCCAAGTTGGCAAACCTGACGACACCATAAATGCCGTCTTCACCATGCGGATGGACGACCTCATGGTGTTCGACAGCGATCCAGGGATTACGATAGGCTTCGCGAACAGACGTGACCCGCCACGGGCCAATCGTCTTCACCGCGCAGCCCCCTGATAGAGCGGTTCACGATAGGGCTCGCCTTGTGCGGTCAACGCGCCTTTCGCGAGCTCCCGCACCGCGTCCCAACGGCGATCGCCTTGTAACGCACGCTCTGACCACAGACGAACATCGCCATGCACTTCGTCGATAATGCGGGCAATAAGGAAGACCCTCGACAGGGTCGAATAAAGAAATTTTCGCGTCACATCGATATCGCCTAAGAGCGATTGCAAATCAGCGAAGACAGCGGCCACTTCTTCAGCAAGCGGATCCGCACGCAACACTGCTTTTTGCACGTCGAAAGGCGATGCCAGTAGACACAGGCAATCAATCGCAAACAGATATTTTTGCTCTGGCGTGGCGTCCTCTACCATCACGCCCTCCCCGGTGCGCTGTCGCACCCTTTCGTTCGTTTCATCCCCGACCGCGATAGGGTGCCACTCCCGTGTCGGGCACGTAAACCCCCTCTGGCGGGTTCCCGGTCTGATAGAAAACGTCGATCGGAATACCGCCACGGGGATACCAATACCCACAGATTCGCAGCCATTTGGGTGAAATGGCGGCAATGATGCGCTTGGCGATGTCGATCGTACAATCCTCATGGAAGGCGCCATGATTACGATAGGCGCCGAGAAGCAATTTGAGGGATTTTGACTCAACGAGCGATTGGGCCGGGCAATAATCAATGACCAAATGGGCGAAATCCGGCTGGCCCGTCACCGGACAAAGCGAGGTGAATTCTGGCGCCACGAAGCGCGCAACATAATCAACATCAGGATGCGGGTTCGGCACCGGGTCCAGCACCGCCAATTCAGGGTCAGACGGCAAGTCCGTCTGTTTGCCTAAAGCGGCACGGTCCGCGTGGTTTTCAGCGTCTGTCATAGGCTCGATGTCGCGCTGACCGCCCGAACAAACAAGAGCATTTGCGCCCTAATCGCGCCCTTCATCGAGCGGGATTGGCCAGTCATTCTCGTCGCGCCCATGGTTTTTCGGCATGACCTTCTTGGCGATGAAGGTGAACGCCAAGACCGCGAGTGTGAACAGAGTGACCCAAATCAGCCCGCGCGGATCACGCTCGGTGCCCCCGGCCGGATCGGCTGCCGATGCCCAACCCGCAGTGAAAACCGCAAAAGTGGTCATCGCCGCCAAGAATTGAGAGGTGATTGTGCGTGTCATCCCTTATCCTCTCAGCACCATCCGGTCCGCGCAAGGGCCAGCACGCATCGGGCTTAGGTGTGCGCGAAGAGGTGCTTGCCGACATCGCGATTGCCTTTGCGCCAAATCACGTTGTCGATGAAGTAATGGTGGATATTGATGAAGAGCCAAAAGACCGCGAAGGCCGCCAACGGGCTCGCGGAGTTCGGCTGGCCGACCTTGAACATCTGCAGAATGAACGGAAGCGCCCAGAACCCGGCAAAGCCAGCCACCGCCGCGATCAAATAGAAGAAAAAGAGACGCTTGAGCGGCCCTGTGCCCAACTGGCTGTCGCTGCGGGGCGCCGCGTTTTGGGTCTCATCGGCCCTCTCTATGTTCAACTGGAGGCGCCAAACGACGAGAAGATACTGCAAAGAGTGGAAGGCCGGGACCATCAGGGCGAAGAGCGGATTAATCCCAATGGCAGCTGTCCAAAGATATAATGCACAGAGATAGGCGATCACCCCGGCCGTTGGTAGGCCGCGCTCAGGATCCATCGCCCGGCGCAGCAACATATAGGCGGTGACAGCCCCAAAGCCGACCATGATGGCAGCGCTGGCGTAGAACAACCAATCGGGAATGCCGAAAGCATAATGGGAGATGCCGAAGAAATCTTTTTCCTTGAACGTCCTATTCGCGTTCATCCAGGCAAAGATCCAGGTCGCAAGACCGTTGTTGATGAGAAGCGTCTTCTCCCGCTCACTGAAGAACCGCTTCTTCAGTACCGCATCGACGTTCAAAATGCCAAAACCTTGTTTGACATAGTGCCATCCCACAAGAATCCCCATGAGATTGACCATGAACCCGATCAGCAGCGCATTCCCCACCGTATAAGCCCCCAACAGGAAGGTGGCGAGGAAAGCAGGTAGAATGATCCCTGCCCAGATATATCGCCCACGGAGGTCGTCTTCGCTGTTTGGGTGAATCTTCTCCCGATAGCCGCGGTAGAACAGCTGATAGGAATGCGCAAAGTGCGGGTGGTTGATGACATGGGCGACGAGGAACATAGTAAACGCAACACGTGGCCTGAGGTCTTCAGGATTGGGAAAGAGCGCCACAAGCGCCACCAGCATGAAAACTGACGCCCCACCCAACCCCAACACATCTGTGATCGGGCCAAACAAATACCCCTGACGCGCGGGCGCGCGGCTCTGACTGGGCGATTCGAAAACGGGAAGAGTGGTGCTGCTCATAGGATGAATTGTCCCACAAAATGCTTCGCATCCCCCTAATGCGGCCGCGCATTCCAAACGGGCGGCGTTAACGAATTTCGCCGAAGCCAAGCAAGGAACGGGTGACGGGCTGCGCCAGCTCTGAGCCCGCTGCCGGACTGTCAGTGCGAAGGGCCGAATTGTTCTGAGAATTGGCGCGACCCGTCTCCACTATTGGCGTTGGGCAGACCAATTGGCACGCTGAGCCGCGATCTCGCGCCCGAGCACGGAAACAGACCGATGGCGATGGACAACGAGTTTGTCCGTCTCTATAGAACGCGCTCGGTCGAAATCGCGACCGGACGCCCAGGTAGCTCAGTTGGTAGAGCAGCGG
>CAYFHK010000067.1:0-14735 GCA_964342585.1 uncultured Caulobacterales bacterium
TATTCCAGCGCCTTTCTCCGGCGTGTGGATCAGATCAGCCAAACCGTACGCGCCATCCGTGATGGCGACCTGACCCGCCGCATCGCCTTGCGCGGCACAAAAGATGAGTTCGATACGCTGTCGGAAAATATCAATTCGATGCTCGACCAAATTGAGCGCTTGATGACCGGCATGCGGCAAGTCTCTGACAATATTGCTCACGACCTCCGTTCACCGCTAACGCGGATCAAAGTGAGGCTCGAGGCAGCGCGAAATGATCCGAAGGCGGACCTGCAAAAGGTGGTCGATGCGGCGACGCTCGATGTCGAAAGGCTGCTTGCAACCTTCAATGCGCTTTTATCGATCACGCGCCTCGAATCGGGAGAAGGGGGCGGCCAGAAAACGCCCGTCGATGTGACCTCCCTTGCCGAAGAGATGCTCGATCTTTACGAGCCCGCTGCCGCCGATGAGGGGTTTGAGCTGATTGGGAACATTCAGCCTACACCTGAAGTGCTGGGATCTCGTGAACTCATCGGCCAAGCGATCGCGAATCTCCTTGATAATGCACTGAAATACGCCCGGCGTTCTGACGTCGATAAGCAGGGCGTGAAGCCGACAATAGAGCTCACCGTCGCGGCACGCCCGGACGGGGGCACGCTCCTATCGGTGATGGATAACGGGCCGGGCGTCTCAGAGGCGGATCAGGAGCGTATTCTCCAGCGATTCGTCCGTCTCGAGCGCAGTCGATCGACTTCCGGCAATGGGCTTGGTCTCTCGCTTGTTGCGGCAATTGCGCAGCGGCATGGTGCCCAGCTCTCGATTGGCCGCGGATTGCCTCATCACCCTGAAAACAAGCGGGCATTGGCTTCGCCAACAGCTTATGGTCTTGGCGTGCGGCTCGTCTTCCCGCCGCAGGCGCCGCCGGCAAAACGGGCACTGAGCATTGCCGCCAAGCGCCGCGAAGAGCTCGGCAACGCGCATTCCTAGACAAATGCTCGGTTTTTTTGAATCGGCCACTTGCCGAGGACGAAAAATCAGGTCTCTAGTGGTTGAGATGACAATCAATAGGGACCCCGAATCGGGGAGCGCTCATGAGCAAAGCAGAATTTATCAGTAACGTGGCCGCCGCTGGCGATATGACGAATGCCGAAGCAAAGCGTGTCGTCGAACTCGTCTTTGGTGAGATCGAAAACGGCCTCAAGCAAGCCAAGAAAGATGGTAAGTACACCATCGGCACCTTCGGCACGTTCACCATCTCGAAGCGCCCTGCTCGCAAGGGGCGTAACCCGCGCACGGGCGAAGAAATCAAGATCAAAGCCTCGAAATCACTGCGGTTCCGTCCCTCGACCAATCTGAAAACAGCTGCGGGGATCAAATAACGGCGCATTGCTGTTAGAGGGGCTTCATGAAGTCTCTCAGCGTCCATCTCAGCGAAAAAATGAGCGCGGCAGATGCGCCTGCCGCGCTTTTGTCGTTGCAGTCGACACCAGATGTCGACGGCTTTCTTCACGCGGCTGGCGAGGTGTCGCCTTTTCTCAGACGACTGATCACGCGCGACAATGGTCGCGTTGAGCGGGTTCTAGCTGCCACACCCGACGATCAGTTTGCTGCGCTTTTTCCCGCGGCGCTGGATGATTACGACGACGTCAATGCCGTCAAAGTCAATTTGCGGAATGCGCGCTACGACCTCGCTTTGGCGATTGCGCTGGCAGACTTAAGCGGGCTCTGGTCCGTCGACACGGTGACGGCCTGCCTCTCGGATTTTGCGGATCGCGCGATTGATATCGCGCTCGAATGCGCATGGCAGACGGCTGATACGCTGCGCGGGGTCGAATTTAATACCCCACCAAAAGGTCGGCCGGTCACCGGGATCGCAATCATTTCCATGGGGAAGCTCGGCGCGCGTGAGCTGAACTATTCAAGTGATATCGATTTGATCGCGGTTTATGAGCCGACAGCTCTTGGGGTGAATGTAGAGAGCCACATTCCCGTGCGCACGGTGGCGGTGAAGATCGTGCAGCGGATGGTCGACATTCTCAGTCAGCAGACGGAGCACGGATTTGTTTTCCGAACGGATTTGCGTCTGCGCCCCAACCCTAGCGCAACGCCGGTCGCGGTCAGCCTCGCCGCAGCTGAACAATATTATGAGGAATACGGCCAAAACTGGGAACGCGCTGCCTTTATCAAATCTCGGTACAGCGCAGGCGATGTAAAGATCGGCAAAGAGTTTCTCTCCATGATGAAGCCCTTTGTGTGGCGGCGCAGCCTCGATTTTACAGCTGTTGCGGATATTTACGCCGTCAAGAAACAAATTCACGCAGAGAAAGGTCTTGGTGATATCTTAGTCGCGGGCGGCGACATGAAAGTCGGCCCGGGCGGGATTCGCGAGATCGAGTTTTTCGCTCAAATGCAGCAATTGCTCTATGGCGGACGTGACCCATCAATCAGAAGCCCACGGACGGTCGCTGCGCTGATCGCGCTCGCAGCTGCCGATCACGTCGACGATGAAACAGTGACGCAGCTGGTGGCTGCGTATGATTATCTGCGTCGATTGGAGCATCGCCTCCAGATGCGCGAAGACACACAGACGCAAATCGTCCCAACCGATGAGGATGCGCTGCTTGCTGTTGCGCAGATGATGAATGCGACAACCTTAGAGCGTTTCATTGATGAGACGTGGCAAATTCTGCGCTTTGTACATGATACCTATGCAGATCTCTTTCCCACGCCTGAACCGGATGAGCCCCTTCCAGGGAGCTTGGTCTTCACGGGGGTGGAAGATGATCCGCGCACAGTTGCAACATTGGAAGCCCTCGGTTTCGCGCAGCCCAACGCTCTGATCGGCCGGGTCCGGCGTTGGCATATGGGTGGGTTAAAAGCGACGCGCTCTGCTCAGGCGCGGGCGCTTCTGACAGCCATGACTCCACGAATTCTGACACAGCTTGCGCAGGCACGTGATCCGGACACAGCGTTTTCGGCGCTTGATGATTTCTTGGTTGCGCTTCCATCAGGGTTCCAGGTCTTTTCGCTCTTCACCGCCCACGCTGAAGTGCTGGACGACGTGTTGCTTCTTTGCCGAGCCGCGCCTGCCTTGGCGAAAAAACTCGGTGCACGTCCGAGCCTTGTCGAAGGTTTGTTAGAGGGCTTTGACGCCGGGCTTCCCGATATCCCGCCGCATATGGCGGAAGAAACGTTGGAGGATCGGTTGGATCTCGTGCGGCGGATCGTCAACGAACACCGTGTTCGATCGTCTGCCGCCGTTGTTTTGGGCAGGGCGGATGCCGTCACCGTATCTCGCGCGATGGCTGATCTCGCCGATCAGGCGATCGCTGCCCTTATCGAAGCTGTGCGACGCGATCTGGCGAGTACGGGCCGCGACCCCGCCGGTGCGATTGCCGTGATCGGTTTTGGTCGCCTCGGGCAACGCGGCCTCACGCCGGCATCTGATTTGGATATCGTCTTTGTTTATGAGGCAGACGATCCGACTGAGGAGGGGATAGAAACCCGGTTTACGCGACTCGTCAGGCGCATTGTCAGCGCATTGTCGGTGCCCACAGCGGAGGGGGAGCTCTTTGAAATCGACATGAAGCTTCGCCCCTCCGGCGGCGCGGGACCGACAGCCGTCACGCTCTCCGCTTTTGATCGGTACTACGAGGAAAAAGCGTGGGTGTGGGAAGAAATGGCACTGACGAAATCGCGTGTTGTGGCAGGTGATTATGCATTGGCTCTCAAGCTGCACCAAGTGATTGAACGGCACCTTTGTCGGGCACGCGACCCAGAAGCAGTCAAGCACGAGGTGATCGACATGCGGGAACGGCTTCTGCGCGAGAAGTCAGCGCGCAGTGCACTAGACATCAAACGGCTGCATGGCGGCCTGACGGATATCGATTTCCTGATCGAAGGGCTGAGCCTTATTCACGCACATGAGATCGGTCGTGTGGAGACCAAACCCGCGGCGGCACTTGCTCAATTGACGGCGGCGCGAAAGCTTCCGCAGGAAATGGCAGCAGACTTGGTTGCCGCTCGTCAAGCGTTCGAAAGTCTGATCCACTACACCCGTGCCGTGCACGGCACAGTGCCGCCGGATGAAATTGGGGATGTGGAAGCCGACCGGCTGCGCCGGCTTTCGCCGATCTGGAGCGATGCGCCGATTGACGAGCAAGTGGCCGCCCATGCGGCGACAGTTCGCGCAGCGTTCGAGGAGACCATCGGCAAGCTGCCGAATTTTTCCAACGCGTCTTCGTGATGGGCTTCGGCGCAAAAGGCGCGCCGCCAGCGGCTTAATTCAGGAGTGTGCTGGTTGGCGCGACGTCGCCGACGGCTGGTTTCGAAGCAGCTTTTTCTTCGCTTTTGGTCAGCACACGGCTGCGCCCGCGCAGGAGAGAGGGCAGGGACACTTTCACGCCCGGCCGGCGCGGCAGCGTGAACGAGGCAACGGTTCCGCGGCTGACTTCGCTGGCAACGGCAAGAATGCCTTCCTGCGCATCAACCAAGGATTTGGAGAGCGCAAGGCCTAGCCCCGAACCTGAACGCTTCGGTGCAAATTCATGCTCGATCAGCTCAAACGGGGCGCCAAGACGCTCGAGATATTCCTCCGGAATGCCCACGCCGGTGTCCGCGATGAGAACGGTGACGCTGGTCAGGTCGACGAGCGTTGTCACCGTAATGGCCCCGCCGCGGGGCGTGAATTTCTCTGCGTTTGACAGAAGATTGATGAAGACCTGCTTGATCGCGCGTGAGTCTCCCCACACCGAAGGGACGTGGTCGATCATTGCACGGAGTTGAACATCGGACTCTTTCGTCTGGCTCTCGATGAACCGAAGTCCCTCACGCAGCACGCGTTCGAGCTCGACCTGCCCGAGTTCGAGGTCGAGGCGGCCAGCTTCGATCTTCGACAGGTCAAGAATATCCTCGATCAGGGTCAGAAGGTGTTTGCCGCTGGCGTGGATGTCGGTGATGTATTCCGCGTATTTGTCGTGTCCAAGAGGTCCGTAGAGCTCTTCTTTCATGAGCTCGGAGAAACCGTTGATTGCATTGAGCGGTGTGCGGAGCTCATGGCTCATATTGGCGAGAAACTCGGACTTCGCCCGGTTGGCGTCCTCAGCCCGCTGTTTCTCGACTTCGTAGCCCTCCATGGCTTCACGCAGATCCTCGCGCGATCGCTCGAGGATATCGACGGTCATTTGAAGCTCTCGCTCATGCCACAGCCGCCGTTCCGCCTCGGCTTTCGCGTCGGTTACGTCGCGCGCGACGCAAAGCCAGCCATCATCGGCCGTCCGTCGACGAATAACATGCAAGAAGCGTTTTTCTGGGAACAAGACATCCGCCGCGTCTTCTCCCGCCGCAGGCGCCGCGAAGTGATCGTAAATATACGTCGCGGGGACGGCGACAGCTTTGGCCAATTCGCGAACCGTCATGCCCTCGTTCAGGGCGTCGGCCTCTGCACCGGTCAGTCCACAGAAGGCAGGGTTCCACGCCACCAGCCGCCCGCGTGCGTCCCACAGCAGGAGCGCATCGGGCAGCGCCGCGAGCATTTCGCGAAGTTGTCCCGGCGCGCGGGGCGGCGTCGGGGTTGAGAGAATGTCGCCATTCAGCGGCAGGATAATCCCACTCCGCTGCCTGTCGAACGACAAGCATTTCACATAGGCGTGCTGCCAGCTGTCATCCTCGGCGCGCAGACGAATAATGCCATCTTCGGCGCCATCGGGTTCGAGGAAGAGAGATAGTGCGGTCTGAAGATCCGCTGGATGAACATCTGCGCGAAGCGTGGGATAGCTCGCGGCATGGTTCTGACGATCATAGCCCAACGCGGCGCGAAACGCGGCGGGAAAGACCACGCCCTCTGCGTCAGAAACCCATTGGCCGCACCCGGCGCGTTCTGGAACAACCACCCGTTCAAGGAGCAAAGCGCGTTCCCCATCCGTTCGCGCAATGATCAAGCGGAGGCGTCGGGTGATCGCAAGGCTCGCGCTGGCAATGGCCAAAAGGGCGATCGCCGCCCCCAAATGCGGCATGGCGGCGCGCCATAGCCCCGTCGGGGAAGGACGTACCGCGATCAATGTTTGCCCGCCCGGTAGAGGTTGCGTGGCAACGATCATTTGGGCGCCACCGGCACCGGTGATGGCTTCTACCGGTACGCGCTTGGGTAGGGCGGTCAGCGCCGCCAACTGAATGTCGAGATCGCGCACTTGCCCCGCGCCGATGAATGACCGCTCATCGGCGCTCAACACATAGACGGCCCCGTCTGTCGGCGCGACGCGCCCGAGGGCTTCCTTCGCACCGGCGGAGGGGGCGCCCGGCTGCATTTCGACCGGTGCAATCGGGGCGATATAATCCGCAGCACGGAGGGCCCGGCGGGTGAGGCTCGCCTCGGCGGCGGTTTCCGCGCCATCGATGCTGCGCTGCGCGCTCATTACCAGCCCGCCAATGCACATCCCGCACAAGAGAACCGTCAGCCCCGTGACGAGTCCGTAATTCGGGGTCGCGGGCGACGCGGACCGTGATTGCCGGGGGCGAAACTTCATGCGTGTCGATTCAACTTATGATTTATTGAGAATCATAAGGGCGTTCTGACTCTCCTGTCACGAGAGGAAGTCAGATTTTTTTAACCATCTTGCACGGGCACCGTTGGTGCACCTTGTGCCATGGGCACGTCCAGCTCGTTCAGCATGTTCATCGCCGCGTAGAGCTGCACGAGGCTGAGATAGTAATCGTACCGCGCATTCGTTTCTTGCGTTGCAGCAATAAAGAAGGACTCGGTGGCGAGCACCAGATCCGTCAATGTCTTTGTGCCGACGTCATATTCGCGCTGCGTCCCGTCTTTTTGAACGCTGGCGGCATTTCGCGCGTCGGTCAGCGCCGCGGCGGCATCGCGCTGCGCCTTCGCCCGGGCCAGCGCGCGACGGACAGCGTCTTCCACGGCGAGTTCTTGAAACCGGGCCTCAGCCCTTGCGCCACGCACACGGCTATTGCCTTCCAGAGCGCGGGCGCGGTTTCGCCCACCGGTAAAGAGCTCTTGCGAGAGGCTGACACCGATCCGGCTTTCACGCTCGATGCGTTCTTCGAACGTCAGCCCTGTCTCGTCGGGGAAATTGCCGCGCTCCCACAGCACAAACCCGTTGAGGGCGATCGTGGGGAGGCCCGCCCGCTCAGCTTCTTCGGCAGTCGCACGGGCGGCCTTCAGCTGCGCTTGCACCCGTGCGATCCGCGCCGACCGGATGAGCGCTTCATCGACGGCGACCACCGGCGCCATGCCGAGCACAGCTGGGGCATTGCGCGTGAGGGTATCATGGCTCGCGTCCTCATCGAGGCATTTGACCTGATGACCCAACAGCACCTCAAGTCGCGCTAGCGAGGCTTCGACTTCCACCCCGGCGGCGAGCGCATCGGACCGGGCTCGGGCGAAGCGCGCTGTGATCTGGCTTGCATCTGTCAGCGTAATGACTTGCCGAGACAGCCGACTCTCAGCCGTCGCGGCCTCTTCGCCGAACGCGGCCTCTTGCTCACCGGCAAGGGCGGCCAATTCGAGTGATCGCGCATGCTCCAGATAGGCCTGCGCGATGCCTTGCGCGACGGAGACTTGCGCTTCGTTCACGCCATGGCGCGCGGCCTCGTGCTGTGCTTTTGCGGCTTCGATCGCGTAGCGGCGGCTGCCAAAGCTATAAAGCTCTTGCTGAAGCTGGAGCCCCGCCTGTTCATCCGAACGCCGATCAAGCGGGGGCGTATCGCCAAATCCCGACTGACCAAAAGCGGAAACCTGCGGCAGATTACGGCTATAGGCGGCCATCACATTGGCGCGGGCAGCGAGTTGATCGGCAGCCGAGGCCTCAACGCGGGGGTCATATTCAAGCGATGTCTCGATGGCATCGCTGATCGAAAGACACTGCGGCGCCGCGGGCGCATCGGTGCTCGTCGCTTGAAGCGCTGCCATCAGCGCAAGAGTGGGCGCAAGAAAAGCCATTGCCTTCGCCTAACTCATCCGTGTGCCGCGCGTGAAGGTCGCGCGGATCGGTTCAAAAACATAATCAAGAAAGGTCCGCGATGTGCCAGATGCGATAAACGCATCGACCGGCATACCAGGAATGATCTGTATACGGCTTTCTGGGCTCAGCGATGAGGCATCGAGTTTCACCCGCGCTTCGTAGTATGGGGCGCCAGTGGCCTCATCCTCCTTGAGATCCGCGCTGATACTCATCACCCTTCCGGGCAATCGTGGCGCCACAAAGGATTTATAGGCCGTGAGCTGTGCCTCCACAGTCTGGTCGGGTGCGACAGCGTCGCGATCCGTTGGCGAGAGGCGGAGTGTCACGATCAATTCATCCGTCTGGGGGACGATTTCCATGATGACGTCGCCGGGCGCAATCACGCCGCCCAAGGTCGTTGTGGTGAGGTTGAGGACCCGCCCAGCTTGGGGCGCGCGGATTGTCGTGCGGGCGAGGCGATCGTCGAGCGCAAGCAGTTGTTCGCGCGCGGCGAGGGATTGCCGCTGCGCTTCCACCAGCCGCTCGCTGATCTCCCGGCGCTGTCGCGCTTCGGTTTCTGCGATTTGTTGAGCTGTTTCTTCGGCGGTTTGCTCTGCCTCATTCCGGTCACCGATTAATCGTGAGAGGCTCGCGCGATAGTCCGATACCTGCCGGCGAAGCTGTTGCACATTGCCGATGGTTTCGAGCTTTTCGCTCAACAGCTCTTCCCGCAAGGAGAGGTCTTCTTCGGCGGTGGCGAGGGCGTCACGGGTGGCGGCAATTTCCGCCGATAAGTCGCGAACGCGTCCCTCGAGCGTTATCTTTCGTATACGGAGGACGTCGAGCTCAGCCGCAAGCGCCGTCCGCTCTTGGGTGAAGAGCTCTGTTTGGCGCGCATCGATGTCGCGACGCACCACATCACCAAGGTCGAGGGATTGGAGAATGCTCAAATCAAGCGTTTCGTGCCGTTCCCACAGCGCTGACAGCCGCGCGAGGCTTGCCGCATGGGCGGCATATTCCTGTGCAAGCTCATCACGAGCAGTTTCGGATTGAAGCGGCTCGAGCTCGACCAGGGTGGTGCCTGCGTCCACGGTTTCCCCTTCGCGAACCGTCACCTGACGGATGATACCGCCCTCGAGGTGCTGGATCTGTTTACGGTTGTCTTCGACGACCACGTGGCCAGAAGCCGTGACGCCTTCATCGAGCTTGGCAAAGCCGCCCCAGATCAGGAACAGCAAGAAGCCCGCGCCGCACGCGAGGGCTGATAGCTTCACGCCTTTATCGGCAAACGGCGAGGTGGGGGCGGTGGTGAGGTCTTCCATCACGACGTCTCCCTGCCCGGTTTGTCGGTCGGCATAATCGCGGGCTGGCGCGTGGCTTGTTCACGCCGCAGATCCGACACGCGGCGCAGATAGTCCTCACGCGGCGACAGCGCGATTTTCCGGTCACGGATCACCATGACGGTGTCCGCAGCGTTGATGAGGCGCAAATCATGGGTTGCGATAATCCCAGTCATCTGCCGCTCTTGCACTTCGGCTCGGGCGAGATCGGCGAAGCGCGCCATTAGATCCGCCGCGAGTTGCGCATCGAGATGCGCGGTTGGCTCATCTAGCAGGAGGAGGGCGGGGTTGCCGAAAAACGCGCGCGCAAGACCGATGCTCTGGCGCTGCCCTGCGGAGAGATGGACGCCGCCCTCACCAACTGGGGTGTCATAACCCTTTGGCAGGGTGAGGATCATGTCGTGGCAGCCAACGGTCTTTGCCGCGTTGAACACCTCATCAGGGTTGGCTTCGGTAAACCGGCAGATATTCTCAAAAACCGTCCCTGTCAGGAGTTCCACATGTTGTGGTAGATAGCCGACATAGCGGCCGCGGTCGCGCGCATCCCAGGCGGCGATATCGCGCCCACCGAGCCGGACGAGGCCATGATGGGCAGGCCAGGCGCCCGCAACGGATTGCAAAAAGGAGGTTTTGCCCGCGCCAGAGGGGCCAAGGAGCGCCACAAGCGTGCCGGGCTTCAAATCGAGTGTCATTTGCGGCAAGAGCGGTTTATCCGCACCCGGCACACCGACGGAGAATTCTTCGAACTTCAAGACAGGATCGGGACGCGGCATCGCCGTGATGCTGCTTGTCTCCAGGGGACGGCTGGCCGGGTCTTCCCAATCCTCGTCGACCCACGCGGTCAGATCGGCCCATGCGCGGCGGCCCAAAATCACTTGGCGCCAGATGGCGACGGTTTGATCGATAGGGGCGAGGCCGCGACCCATGATGATGGAGCCGGCAATGATGGTCCCCGCGGTTTCATGGCCAAAAATGGCCAAGGCCGCGCCTGCGCCCAAAATGCCGATCTGCAAGATCTGGCGCAGCGACTTGGTCATTGAGGTCAAGAATGTGGGCAGCGCAGAGGAGTCGAGGTTCGAGCTGACAGCATCACGCCGCAGCCGCTGCCACTGGGTCACAGCCCGGTCGATCATGCCCATGCTGACGATCGCTGCGCGCTGGCGTACCATATGCGAAAGGTGGGTTTGCGCCTTCTGTTCTCGCTGGCCGGCGTCTTCCACTGATTTTCGCGAAAGCCTGTCGGCCATCACCGCGAGAACGAGCAGTGCGATGGCCCCGCCAAGGCCGATGGCACCGAGCACCGGGTTGATCAGAAACAAAATGCCGATAAAAAGCGGGGCAAACGGAATATCGAATAAGGGTGCGACGGCGCCTTGCAAGAGAAGCCCTTGCACGCGGCTCAGATTTCCGACCGCGGTAATGATATCCGTTGCCCCATGCGAGGCCGTGCCAAGACCTTTCCGCAAGGTCAGCGCGTCGAGGGTTTCCCCCAACACTTGGCCTGCGCAGGAGAGGGTGCGTCGGCGCCCGCCCTCAGCAAAAATGTACAAGAGCAGCATGGCGACCGCGATGACGGTCAGCACAATCAGCGTATCCGTCGACCCCGATGTGAGCACACGGTCATAGACCTGCAGCATGTAAAGCGGCGAGACGAGAAACAGCAGATTGGCGACGACGGAAAACCCAAATGCGGTCCATAAGTACTGGTTGAGTTTTTGGCGCGCCAATTGGCTCGGCGCGATCCCCAGCTTTGGGGCGCCTGCCTTTTCTGCTGCCGATGTCGCCTTATCACTCATTTAATTGGCCTTACGCGCCTTCGTGCCCGTGGGTTTTAAGGTTAACGTCGTAAAATAAACGTCTTCATGCGCGAAAAACCCACGCAAACGCGCAGAATGTCTGGCCAAGGGTTGCGGTGGACACAAGCCCTGCAACGTTACGGCGGCGCAAGTCCGGTTTAGAACAAGACCCGTTCTTTAAATCCAAGGCCGCGCGGGCGGCTCAGTTCGACGGTGCCATCGCGTTTGATCAGGTCGAACCTTGCCGCGACTGCCGTGTCATAGTCTTGCGAGGTAATGGTGCCGAGCGAGATGAAGTCGACCCGGCCGCGATCTTCTTCGAGTTCGAGCACGAAATAGCCATTATGCAGCGGGTCGTGCCACCGCACCTGCGGATTGTCTTTACGAATGAGCAGCGACAGATCGAAGGCGCGATCCCCCAAATAGCGGGCCGTCCCGGGCGAAGTGATCCCCGTGGCGCCCAATTCGACCCCCATGCGTGTGCCGTCTGCTGCGGCAAGCTCGTTCGCCCACGCCTCATGGGTGTCGCCGGTCAGCACGACGAGATCACGCGCGCCTTGGCGCTTGGCCATGTCGTAAAAGCGCTCTCGCGCCGCCGGGTAGCCATCCCATGCATCGAGGTTCAGCGGCAGGCCGAGTTCGGCAAACGCGATGAAATCGCGAACCGAGGCCCATTCCTTCTCGACTTCGACGATGTCTTCTTCGGTCACGTAATCGCCCAGAGGCGGCGGGGTGACCTCGGCCATGATCACCTGGTTGGCGACAACCCGCCACGGCTCATTCCGCGAGAGAGATTGTTTGAACGCTGTCTCGATATAGTCGAGCTGTGCGTCACCTAGCAGATAGCGATCCTCTGCGCCGAGCACCTCACGCTTGAAGCGTTCGATGTCTTCAGGGCTTTTCAGTGTCGGGACGACTTCGGAGTATTCCAGCTGTTTCGTCCGCGCGGTCAGCCGGGTCTCAATGGCCGTCAGTGTCAAGAGATTGCCGAAGCGGTAGGACTTATACAGAGATTCGCGCGCACGGCCCGGCTCTGGGTCTCGCACGGGCATCCATTCGTAATAGGCCTGAAGCGCAGCACGTCGGCGCGTCTCCCAATCACCCTCTGTCGCGGGCTGGTGGTTCTCCGCGCCATTCTCCCATGAATTGTTGGTGGTTTCGTGATCATCCCAGATCGCGATAAAAGGATGGGCGCCATGCATCGCTTGGGTGCTGGGATCGGATTTGTACTGCGCATGTCGCATCCGATAGTCTTCGAGTGACACAATCTCTTTGGCTGGCGCATGTTGGCGGCCAAGCTTCACGCCATCTTCCGCGCCATACCCATCGGGGCCGTACTCATAGATATAGTCGCCAAGGTGGATGACCGCGTCGAGATCATCACGGCGCGCCATGTGGTCGTACCCGTTGAAATAGCCAAATGGGTAGTTCGAGCACGAACAAACCGCGAAGCGGACGCTGTTCGTGTTCAGCGGCAACGTCTTTGTTCGCCCTGTCGGCGAGACATCCTCACCCGTTGTGAAGCGATAATAGTAGGTGAGGCCTGGCTCGAGCCCTTCGGCAAGCACCTTGACCGTATGATCGCGGGCGCCGCTTGTTTCCGTCTGTACAGTGCGCACGATGCGACCAAATTCGGCATCGGTCGCGATTTCCACCATCACTGGAATGGTGGTGGCGTCCGTGGTGATCCGCGTCCATAGGACGACGCTCGTCACATCGGGATCACCGCTGGCCACCCCATGGGCAAATCGCGTGGTCGCGGTTGAAGGTGCAGCTTGAAACTGTCCGCCCCCGAAGGAAGTGGCGCACCCTGCCACGCCCCCCATCATCCCAGTGACCAAAGCCTGTCGTCGTGAAATGCGGACCATTGATCCCTCGCTTCGTAATCTTGCCCCAAAGCGCCTGCTTTTGCAGATCATTGTGTCAGTTTGGCAACTGGCGCGCTGGCGCGACGTCTTGCGCCTGCAATGTCATCTGAGCGTTACCGAAACGTCATCGGACCGTCACATGAGCTGCATACCCGGGAATTCGGACAGTTTTATCCGAAACAGGGGCAATTCCAGTGAAAAACTTATTCTTGTCGACGGCCGGTTGGGCGGCTTTCGCGACCAGCGCTGCCTTGGCGCAGCCGGGCGTCTCAAGCGAAGATGTCATTATCGTGACGGCGCAAAAGCGCGAGCAGGCGCTGCAGGATGTGCCGATCGCCATCACCGCGCTCGGCCAAGAGCAGCTTGATCGCCTCGGTATTCAGCAATTCGACGATTTGGCCGACTTCGTGCCAGGCCTCGAAGTGCAAGAGCAATCGGCGAACAACCCGGGCTTCGTCATTCGCGGCATCACCTCTGACAGCGGCGAATCGAACATCGAGCCGCGGGTCGCGATCTTCCAGGACGGCGTGCCGATTTCTCGCTCACGCGGTTCTTTCGTCGAGCTCTTCGACAACCGGATCGAAGTCGTGCGTGGCCCGCAGCCGACCCTGTTTGGTCGCTCAGCGCTCATCGGTGCTCTGAATATCACCAGCGCGACGCCGGAACTGGGCGAGCTCGGCGGTCAGCTCCGCCTTGGCGGTGGCAATGAAGGCTTCTTCCTCAGCGATGGTCACGTGAACGTCCCGGTCGGCGATGTGGCGGCGTTCCGTCTAGCTGGCCGGTACAAAACGCGTGACGGGTATGTTGACAATCTGATCGGCGAAGACCTCAACGGCTTTGAGACGACCGCTATCCGTGGCAGCTTCACCTATCAGCCGAGCGATCGCTTTGAAGCGACGCTAATCGCCAACTTCCAACAAGACGACAATCCGGGCACGTCGTTCAAATCTGGCACATTTTTGCCCCTTGAAGATGGCGCCCTTCTTCCCTCGGCTGATGCGTCGCTCGATCCGTTCGCACCCGCCGCCTTGTCGAGCTTTGGCGGCCTTGAAGGCGGACGTGAGCTCGGACTCGAGCGCGACCTGATCTCGGTCACCGCCGTGTTGAACTATGACCTGACGGACAATCTCACAATTTCATCGGTCACGAACTATCGTGAATTTGACAGCTCAGAAGTGTTCGACCCTGATGGATTTGGCTTGCCGCTTTTCGCTTTCGCTGAAAACGCAGAGAGTGAGCAATTCTTCCAAGAGCTTCGCCTCGGTTTCGAGGGCGCGCTTGATGGCCGCGTCAGCGGCTTCGTCGGCGCAAGCATCTTCGATGAAGATGGCTTCCAAAACGTCCCGCTCTATTTCGATGAGCGTGTGGCTCAAGTGCTTCTTGGCGGCCAGCTCTTCGCGAACGCGCCGGTCCCACCGCCACTCGCAGCGTTGCCTACATTCAATGCTGATCCGACTAGCTTCCTTTTCGGCGCGCCTTTGGGGATCTTCGCCGAGGAGTTCACGAACTTTGGTGAAACAACGTCGTATGACGTCTTTGGCGACGCCACGTTCGCGGTGACGGACAAGCTCGATATCACCGGCGGCATTCGGTATACATATGATGAGAAGAAAACCGGCTATTCGGCGGGGGTGATTGGCGGCGGCGTTCCCGCGCCGGCAATCGTTCGGCCGACGGAGCCAGGTGACGCGTCGGCGTTGACCGGGGCTGGCCTGTTCGTCGGTGGTGCGGTCTTTAACCAGAACGTGCCGGTCTTTGTGGAAGACGACTTCGATGGCCTAACCTACCGCG
>CAYFHK010000068.1:0-14680 GCA_964342585.1 uncultured Caulobacterales bacterium
GCCATCGCGCCAAGATAGGCGCCGATGCGGTTGACCTTCGAAGGGTCGCCAGAGGTGACATCCGGCGTCGCCGTGGCATTGGGCAGACCGAGGCTCACCCAGAGCATGCCGTGCTGGGCAGCGAGGATCGAAAACTGCTGCAGCGTCGCCAGCTTATCGCCCGAGAGGGAGCCTGAATTGGTGAAGCCGCCGGCGATCTTGTCTTTCCATTTTTGCTCGAACCAGGGCTTCGATGACGCTTCCATGAAGGCTTTCATGGGCGCCGAGGCCGAGCCCATATAGGTGGGCGATCCGAAGACAATGGCATCGGCGCTTTCAAGCTGACCGATATTCTCCGTTGCCTCTTCCGCCGTGAGCATTGTCACCTCTGTGCCTTCGACCGATTTTGCACCGGCGCTGATGGCATCTGCTTGCAGCTTGGTGTGCCCATAGCCGGAGTGATAAACGATAAAGACCTTGGTCATGGGATATCTCCTCGAAAACCTGTTGTGGGGAGATATGTTGTCCGCGCGCGGCAAAGCCACAACGCCATGGGTCGGCGAAACAGTTTTGCGTGAGCCTCACGACTGCGCCATTGGCCATTGTCGGCTTTGCCCACGCAGCTTAGGAGGCAGTCATGAAAAGCGCTGTCATCGTTTTCCCCGCCTCCAATTGTGATCGCGACGCCGAGGTCGCCCTTGCCGAGATCTCAGGCCAAGCGCCTCAGCGGGTTTGGCACGCCGACACCGAATTGCCGGATGTCGACCTAATCGTTGTCCCCGGCGGCTTCTCCTATGGCGACTATTTGCGGTCCGGCGCCATGGCGGCCCGCTCGCCGATCATGAGGGAAGTGATCAAGCGCGCTGAGGCGGGCACACCCACCATCGGGATCTGCAACGGTTTTCAGATTCTCACCGAAGCACAGCTTCTCCCCGGCGCCCTCCTACGCAATCAGGGAATCGACTTTGTCTGCGGCATGCGGACTCTCCGTGTAGAGAGCACATCAAGCCCTTTCACCCAAGGGTATCAAGCAGGCACCTATGTCCGCTTCCCCGTGGCCCATCACGATGGCAATTACACCGCAGACGAAGAAACCTTGGACCGGCTTGAAGGCGAAGGCCGGGTTGCCTTCCGCTATGTCGATCAGGTGAATGGATCGGCCCGAAACATCGCTGGCATTGTCAATGAAAAGGGCAATGTCCTCGGGCTGATGCCACATCCAGAGCGGGTGATCTCCCCGCTGTTGGGAGGCGAGGACGGTGCTGTGTTTTTCCGCCAGGCGATGTCTGCCATCGCCTAGCGGAGTAACCGGTGACTTACTCTCCCTTGTCAACCAAGGCTTCCGCCACCAAGCGATACGCATCCTCTTTCACGGGGGGCGTTGCCGATGTGTTGGACGCGTTGTTTTGGATCATCCCCACAAAGACCAAGTCGTTTTCAGGGTCGATCCAGAACCAAGTGCCGAAATAACCGCCCCAGTAATATGAGCCTTTGCCCTGCTGGGTATTCGCGGTTTCAGGATCGAGCACAATCGCGAAATCCATCCCAAAGCCGATGCCCTCAATGCTCGGCCCGTAAAGGTCGACGCGACCCGGCGCCTCTAACACATCCGTTGCCATAAGCTCGACGGTTTCGGGCTTAAGGATTCGCGCGCCATCGAGTTCACCGCCATTCAACAAGGCTTGGGCGAAGCGGTAGTAGTCCTTCGCGGTGGACATCAACCCGCCAGAGCCCGAGAGAAAAGCCGGCTTTTCGGTTCGCGGCCCGGCATCGAGCTGGATCAGCTCGCCTTCTACGTTATACTGATAAATGGCCGTGACCCGCTCCGCCTCTTCAGGGGCGATCCAGAAGCCGGTATCGGTCATCCCTAAGGGCTCAAAGATCTTGGTATCGAGATACGCCTCGAGATCCATGCCAGAGAGCTTCTCAACGATATAGCCCTGGATATCGACGCTCGGCCCATAATCCCAAGCTGTCCCAGGCTGCGTTTCCAGTGGGAGGGTCGCCAATTTGTCGATCATGTCCTGCAGATCGCCGGACCGAAGATCAGCATCGGCATAGACCGATGAGACGCCGAAACCCGCTTGGTGGCTCATCAGCTGACGCATGGTCATTGAGCTTTCTTGCGGCTCGGTGCCGCCATCGGCCGTTTTGACCATCAGATTCTCAAATTCCGGGATATATTTCGATACCGGATCATCGAGCTTCCATTTGCCCTCTTCCCACAGCTGCATCATGGCGACGCCTGCGATGGGCTTGGTCATGGACGCAATACGGAAGACCGTATCCTTTTCCATAGGCAGGTCGGCCGCCCCGTCGCGCTCACCATGCGCTGTATGAAGAACAATCTCGCCATGCCGCGCCAGGAGCAAAACGACACCCTTCAGCCGGCCCTCGTCGACGTAATCCGCATAGTGCTGATCGAGCTTATCAAGGCCCTCTTGGCTAAAGCCGTGGACCGTTCCTTCTGCCTCGCTGTGCTGGTCAGCCGCCAGCGCGGGGCTGATCGAGACCGTCAGCCCATGGCAGGCGATCAAGGCGGCAGCCCCAAGCTGCAAAATGGTCTTCGAGCGTATGTTCTTTAGCACGCGTTTCACTCCCAGGTTATATGTTTTGGGGCACGGCTATCCGCGCGTGCCCGCCATTGGTTTATGCAATCTGCCGCAAGGACGCCACAACGATTGGGGCGGCCGAGCGACGGCTATGAGTTCGCCCTCAGTCTGCGCTCGGCCCGTCGGGCAGCGTGCTTGCATCGATGACGCTGGGCTCAGCGGCGAACTGTGCGACCGCTTTGGTGTCCTCGCCATAGGCCGGCCAGGTGAACCCGTCGCAGCGAAGGCGCTTGGCGTTCGGCTTCATTTTGTAGAAGGCGACCCAGCACGCATTCATGTGATCGGCCACCTGCTCGTCGAGATCCGACGGCTCGTCCGCCGCCCACCCCGACGTCGCCATAGAGTCGAATGTGAACATCAATTCTGCGGAGTGGATCGGGCCGTTGGCCCAAGCCTCCGTCTGATGGCTTGGTGTGTAGGCGAATTGATAGAGCCAAGCGGCTTTGCCGGAGTCCCCGGCCATCGACACCAGCTCCTGCGCCGCGCGGAAGCCGCCCTCACCGGCATTCGATCCCGCGATCACCGGCACGTCGATTTCTGTCCCGGCCTCCAAATGATCTTTAAGCGACGCTTTGACCAACCGCCCATCAAGGATGCCGTAAAACCCGCGTTGCGTCGCCGGATCAGCAACGAGGGTCTCGGCAGGGATCTGCCGCAAGGTCTCGGCCGTCACGTCGTCACCCAATCCAAGGGCCTTAGCGGCAGCTGCGCCTTGGTTTTCGGCCATCTCCAGGGGACGTCCGCCACGCACGAACGCGCCCGACTGGATCACCGCTTTATCGAAGAGACCTTCTGCACTTTCGGTGGCGAGCAGCGTGCTGACGAGCACGCCGCCAGCGGATTGACCCGCGATCGTCACGTTATCCGCATCGCCGCCAAAGGCCTCAATATTCTCTTTGACCCATTCCAGCGTGGCGACCGCGTCTGCCACGGTGTAGCCGCCGATCACTTCGTCTTCCGGCGCATCAGCCGTCAGCGCGGGATGCGCAAAATTGCCAAGCGAGCCGAGCCGATAATTCGTGGTCACCGTGATCACCCCTTGGGCGGCGTTCGCCGTCCCGTCATAGGAACCGAGGTGACCCGCGCCGAAGAAGAAGCCGCCGCCATAAAACCACACCACCACGGGCGCGTTCTTCGCATCCGCTGGGGCGGTCACGTTCAGGTAGAGGCAATCCTCTGACGTCGTGCCGGTGACACCGCCGAAGTTCGGCGTCGTCCCATCCAGATGCACCGGCTGGGGGCACGGGGCACCGGGGCTGACCGCGTAGCGGACCCCTGCCCAAGGCTCGACCGGTTGCGGCGCACGCCAGCGGAGCTCACCCACGGGCGGTTGGCCGAAGGGGACGCCGCGGAAATAAACATTCGCACCAATAGACTGGCCCCGAAGGGTGCCATCCTCGATGGCAATGTCGACGAACTCCATATCCTCATAGGTTTGCGCCGAGGCGCTGGCGATGAGAATGGCTGTCGCCGTAAAAGCGATTGAACGCATAAAGAGGTCCTCCCAATTGAGGCCGGACCGTCCGAATGCGACCGGCTCTGTTGTTACGATTTATCGTTTAACAGAAAAAGAGAGCACACCAATAAAAATTTCAGTTTCAGGTCACTGCCACGACTATGGGCACATATTTCAGCTCATGCCGCCGCTACCCGTCGGCGAAACAGAGCCATTCCGCCCAGGCCCGCTAAAAATAACGGGAACGCAGCGGGAAGTGGGATTGGATCAACGGGAGTCGATATCGCCGCTGCCATCCCAAAGGAATCGTTGGGATCGAACGGGTCAGGATCGCCGCCGGGCGCCGACCCAAACAAGTAAGATACGATGAAGTAACTCATCCCTGCTTCTGCGGCGAAGGTAGCGCTTTCAAGGCTTCCCACGCCTTGGCTGACACCAATAAAGTTTTCGCCGGCGTCAAAAATGCGGAGGTCGAGATCGGCAACGGCACCGTCGAATTGCATCGTCACCGTCACGTCGCCGGACTGAGGCGTCGTGATTTCGTAAAAGTCGTCGCGGTCACTGCCGCCCAGTTCGAGGTTTTCCAACAAGAGCGACAGCCCACCGCCGGTCACCTCCAAGCTGTAAGGCACTGCAGACGCCGTCCCTGTGAGCGCGAACAGCCCAATGATGGCACTTCCAGCCAATCGCGCAAACCTATGAAATGACATGGCTTTTCCTTCCTCAAATCCTGAGGAAAAGGCTATCAGACTTAAATACGACCGCAAGGGTCGTCGAATGCTCCATCGCGTACCGCGATGCTCTTGTCTCGCCCGCACAATGGAGGCACATCCGCGCTCATGAGCCACTCTCCCGATGTTATCGCCGAGCACGGATTGTCCCCTGACGAGTATGCGCAGATCGAAGCGCATCTGGGCCGCGCGCCCAATCTCCTGGAGCTGGGGATCTTCTCCGTCATGTGGTCAGAGCATTGCTCCTACAAATCTTCGCGGCGGCATCTGGCAAAGCTGCCGACAAAGGGACCGCGGGTCATCCATGGGCCCGGCGAGAATGCGGGCGTCGTGGATATCGGCGATGGGCAGGCGGTGGTCTTCAAAATGGAGAGCCATAACCATCCCTCGTTCATCGAGCCCTATCAGGGCGCGGCGACGGGCGTTGGCGGCATCATGCGCGATGTCTTCACCATGGGTGCACGGCCCGTGGCAATGATGAACGCCCTACGCTTCGGCGCCATCGATCATGCAAAGACGCCGCACCTTCTGTCGGGCGTGGTGGCGGGTATTGGCGGCTATGGCAATTGCATGGGTGTACCGACGATTGGCGGCGAAACCAACTTCGATGCGGCGTATAATGAGAATATTCTCGTCAACGCTATGTGCGTTGGCCTCGCAGACCAGGAAAAGATCTTTCTTTCCGCTGCGAAGGGCGCGGGAAATCCGGTGGTCTATGTGGGCGCGAAAACAGGCCGCGACGGGATTCACGGCGCCACCATGGCGTCGGCTGAATTCGACGAGGACTCCGAAGAAAAACGCCCCACTGTTCAGGTGGGCGATCCTTTCATGGAGAAGCTGCTGCTCGAAGCTTGCCTCGAGCTGATGGCTGAGGATGCGATCATCGCGATCCAGGATATGGGCGCCGCGGGGCTCACCTCCTCTTCCGTTGAAATGGCGGCGGGCGGCATGGCGGCGGGCGCGGGCGGGTTCGACCTCAATCTCGACCAAGTGCCCCAGCGCGAAGACCGAATGACAGCCTATGAAATGATGCTGTCTGAGAGCCAAGAACGTATGCTGATGGTCCTGAAGCCTGGCAAGGAAGCGCAGGCGCAGGCGATCTTCGAGAAATGGGGCGTCGATTTCGCGATCATTGGCGAGACCACCGACACGGGCCGCCTCGTGATCCGACATCAGGGCGAGATCCAGGCGGATTTGCCCCTCGGCCCTCTCGCCAACGAAGCGCCGAATTATGATCGTCCGCAGGCAGCGCTTCCAGCGCCGGCTCAATTGGAAGACCCGAAGCGCACGGTGCATGAGTGCCGCATCGAGCTAACGTCAGGCACGGGCGATATTGCGGAGATCACGGAAGCGCTGGTGCAAGAGACCTTAAGCGACCAGACAGATATCGATGGGGTCGGAGTGACCCTGACGCCGCAGGGCGCAATCCTCTTTGCACGGTCCGTTCCCGACGCAGCAGAGAACGTTTTCGCACGGCTGATCGCTGCCGCGGAAAATCTGCGCCAAACCGAAGTCATCTCTGGGGTAGAGACCGAGACCCATGACGAGGCAGTGTCCCTCGCGGATAGCCCCGCGGGCGACACGCTGCTCTCTGCGCTCGGTACGCTGATGGCCAGCGCAGACCTTTGTTCACGCGAGTGGATCTGGTCGCAATATGACCACACGGTGATGGGCGATACGGTGATGATCCCTGGCGGCGATGCCGGCGTTGTGCGGGTGCATGGCACAAAGAAAGGTCTCGCGGTCACAACAGACGTCACGCCGCGCTATTGCCTCGCCGACCCGGTGATGGGCGGACGCCAGGCCGTCGCCGAATGCTATCGAAATTTATGCGCCGTTGGGGCAACGCCATTGGCGCTGACCAACTGTCTCAACTTCGGTAACCCGCAAAAGCCTGACATTATGGCGCAGTTCGTCGGCTGTATCACGGGGATGGCGGAAGCCGCAGAAGCCCTCAGCACGCCGATCGTCTCCGGTAACGTTTCGCTCTATAATGAGACGAATGGCAAAGCCATTCCGCCGACCCCCGCCATCGGCGCTGTTGGCCTTTTGGAGGATGTCGCCGGCCTCGTACGCATGTCGACAGCGCAAGAGGGCGACGCGCTTGTGGCCCTTGGCACCACGCGCGGCTGGCTTGGCCAATCGCTCTATCTGCGTGATTTGTTCGGCATCGTTGAAGGCGCCCCGCCGCCGGTCGATCTGGCTGAGGAGAAAAAGGCAGGCGAGCTCGTTCGTCGCCTCGTCACCGAAGCGCCGATCACGGCTCTACATGATGTATCCGATGGCGGATTATTGGTCGCCATTGCCGAGATGGCATTGGCAAGCGGGCAAGGTGTCGCCCTCGCGACGCCCGTGAAGGAGCGTCGCGCCGCCTTCTGGTTTGGTGAAGATCAGGGGCGTTACATTCTCAGCCTGCCAGCCGCCGAAGCGGATCGGCTGGTGCTTAAATGCGCCATGGCCGGCGTGCAGGCGTCGCGGCTTGGTGTCTTTGGCGGCGATGAAATCATCTTAGACGGACGTGATCGTCTGTCGCTTTTCGACGTGGACCTCTTGCACCGCGCTACCCTGCCCGACATGTTCAGGGCGTCAACGGAGGAAGCTGTCATGCCTGTTGCACAGGACGATTTGAACCAAATGTTGCGCGAAGCCTTCCCGGATGCGGACATCGAGATCACCGATCTTGCCGGTGATAATGATCATTATAAAGCGCGTATCGTTTCGACGGCCTTCCAAGGCCTCAACCGCGTACAACAGCATCAACTCGTCTATCGCGCCCTGAAGGGCAAAATGGATAGCGAGCTGCACGCCTTGGCGCTCGAAACCATCCCGGCCTCTTAAAGGAATACGGCGTCGATGCTCACACTCGGCTTCGGCGCCTCTGGGGCATGGGGAAGTCGCGCGATCAGCGATCGTCAAGCTGCGTCGGTGATTGAGACGGCGTTGCAGAACGGTGTTCGGCACTTCGATACGGCCGGGTTCTATCAAGACGGCCGCGCTGAATATCGTTTGGGCCGTGCGCTCAGCGACCTTCTCCCCGCACTCAAGATCAATCAGGACGACATCGAGATTTCCGTGAAAGTCGGCAAGCGCCACGTAGACGGAAAATTGGTGCCTGATGCGACAGCCGAAGGCCTATCCGCGACGCTGGACAAGAGCTGCGAAAGGCTCAATCGCGAGCGGCTGGACATCGTCTATCTTCACGGCCCTTCGGCCGCTGAAATCAGCAATCTCCTTCCTGCGCTGGAAGCAGAACGCGCCGCAGGTCGAATCCGTGCCATCGGTATTTGTACGGATGGTGCGAACGTCGCGATGGCGGCGGCTATGCCAAATATCGACATCCTCATGGCGCGGCTAAACTTGTTCGATCAAGGACATTTGAGCACCTTCGCCGATGCTAAAGCCGCTGGCAAAAGGACCGTCGCGATCGCGCCGCTTGGACAAGCGTTATGGCGCCGAGATTTGTTCTTGCCCACCCGGCCATCGAATATGTGGTATTTGGCGAGGGCCCTCATGCGCAATCGCGAAGCGTTCTTTGCGGCACAGCGGTTAAAGTGGATCCGATCTTTTCCAGAATGGTCACCGGCCCAAATTGCCATCGCCTATCTGAGACAGCTGGAGATCATTGACGTCGCCGTCACGACAACGACTCAGCCCAAGCATCTTCAAGAGACCGTCAGCGCGCTCACAAAGCCCGTGCCCGCAAAGCTCGCAGAGCGGCTTCAGGGCGTGATGTGTTCGTAGAACAGCTTGTCCTCACGCTGCACCAAGATCTGGACCGGGCCAGATCGCGCCGCACGCAGACGGTTTAGCTGACGCTCAACGGTTTCCGCGTCGCTCACCTTGTCCCAGCCCACTTCCAAGATGACGTCACCTGGCCGGAGACTTTGCGCCAATGGGCTTCGCGGATCCACATGGGTAATGATAACACCTTCAACCGATTCACCGAGACCATAAAGCGTCCGCATTTCCTCATTCGGCGATTGCAAGGTCATACCGCCCATCTCAATCGTGCCATTGCGCATGGCCGTCATGGTCTCACGCCGCGCCAAGGTAACCTGTAGGGATTCTCGGCGACCGTTACGGATGATCACGACGGGGACCGAGGAGCCCACATCGGTGTCAGCGACAGCGCGCGTCAAATCGCGGCTGGTGATGATATCTTGGTTGTTGAAACGAATGACGACATCGTCCGTTTTCAACCCTGCCTGCCCCGCCGGCCCAGACATGGAAGGCACACCGACAATCAGGGCACCCCGTGTGGATTGCAGACCAAGCCGCGCCTGATCTTGGGGGCTGACATCCTCAAGCAGCACACCGAGATAGCCGCGTTGCGTTTCGCCAAATTCGATCAGCTGTTGAACGACACGCGCGGCCATGTTCGCGGGAACAGCGAAGCCTACGCCAACGGAACCGCCGGTTTGTGAATAGATGATCGTGTTCACACCGATGACACGGCCAGACATATCGAAAAGCGGGCCGCCGGAATTGCCCCGGTTAATGGCAGCGTCCGTCTGCAGATAATCGTCGTAAAGCCCCGTATCGATGTCACGATTGCGCGCGGACACGATGCCTGCGGAGACCGATCCGCCAAGACCAAAGGGCTGGCCGATGGCCACCACCCAATCGCCCACGCGGGTCCGATCACTGTCGCCAAAACGCACGGCGGGAAAGCGGGCATCTGCCTCGATTTTCAACACGGCCAAATCCGTCTCTGGATCAAGGCCCTCAAGAGTTGCCGCGTATTCTTCACCTGAATTGAGGTTGATCGTGATGCGATCCGCATTTTCGATCACGTGACCATTGGTGACCACGTATCCTGAGGGGTCGATGATGAAGCCTGAGCCCAAGGACGTGGCATTGCGGCCGCCACCTGGCAGGCTTTGTGGCGGCTGCCCGCCCTGGGACGTGGAGATGTTCACAACCGCTGGCATCACCTGATCGACCAGATCAGCGAAGCTTTCAGGCGCACCGCGCGGGGCCGTTGCCGCGAAGCCTGCAGGCGTGAGGGAGAAAAGTGCAGCGGTCGTCCCCACTGCCATCAGAAACCGACGCATGCTTCAGGGTGCTCCAACTGCTTACCGACCCAAGGCTCCACGCTAACCGAAGGAACCGCCGAACGGAAGAGAGGCCCGCCAACCGGCGAACCTCTCAATCCATCTTAGTAGTCTGCAGTCTGGTTGTTGAAATATTGGAAAAATTCGGAACTGGGCGAAAGCACGATCGTGGTCTCCCCATCCCGTAATGCCCGCTCATAGGCTGAAAGCGACCGATAGAAGGCAAAGAACTCCGCCCGTTCATCGTCACCTTGCGCATTCGGATCCGTGAACCGGCAGGTGATCTGCCGCTGCGACACACCGGCGAGAGGTGAGGACAAATCGAGGTTGATCCCCGGCACGGTTACCTCACCCACATCCTCATCGAGAACCTCGGCATCAGCTTCAGTCACCACTGCCGTCACTTCGACGGGTAGACCTTGATAGGCCCCCGCCAAAATGCAGTTGCGGGTCGCGTCGGCCTTACCGCGGATAACTTGA
Organism: uncultured Caulobacterales bacterium; assembly: GCA_964342585.1. Taxonomy (GTDB): domain Bacteria; phylum Pseudomonadota; class Alphaproteobacteria; order Caulobacterales; family Parvularculaceae; genus Parvularcula. The sequence goes on from CAYFHK010000068.1 coordinate 10,313, forward strand.
GCCTCTTCTTCCGCCTGGGCAGCGATTTCCACCACCTGCTTATCTGCGGTTGCCGTCACCTCGCGGGCGCGACGCTCACCGTTTGCACGGATGCGCTCTGCTTGTTGTTGATAGTCGGAGATCATCCGCTGATAGACGTTGTTCGCGTTTTCCGTCGGGAAGTCTGCTTGGCGAATCCGCACATCAATAATTCGGACGCCGAGCTTTTGCGCTTCCTCCGCCACATCACGCTGGATGTTGCTCATCAGCTGTGCCCGCATCGTCGTGATGATGTCGCGAATTTGAACTTCACCGAGCGCCTGACGCATGGATTCAGAAAGAACGCTGGTCAGACGATTATCAAGCTGACGCCGCATATCTGCAGCCCCAAGGCCACCAGCACCGAGCGTTTGGTAGTATTGCAGCGGCTCGACAATCCGATATCGGACAAACGCGTCGACAAGGAGACGCTCTTCGTTCGCCACAATGATTTCGAGCGGATTGACCAAATCGAATTCGAGATTTTTCCGGTCGAAGTAGACGACGTTTTGCCAAGGCAATTTGAAGTGAAGCCCAGCCTCGCTTTCGCGCGTGTCGGGCTCGGCATCCCGCGTCATCGGCTCATTGATGGCGCCGCCAATCGGTTTCCCGAATTGCAGGATCAAGGCTTGCTGGTCTTCTCGCACAACGAAAAGCACAGAGCCCGCAAGCACAAGCACGCCGCCGAAAAGAACGATCAATAAGAAACGCAGTGAGTTATTCATGACGATTACTGATTACCCCCGGTGTTCGAGGAAGCCGGCGGGGTGCGGCGCGGGCGTTCCCGCGCGTCACGCGCAAGCTCATTCAGGTTGAGATAAGGAAAGGCGCCGCCGCTGCCATTATCGTCGATCACGACCTTGTTCATATCGGACAGCACATTTTCCATTGTTTCAAGATACAGCCGTTGACGGGTCACATCCGGTGCCTGCCGATATTCAGCATAGATATCGTTGAACCGGCTCGCCGAACCGCGCGCCTCCGCCACAACCCGTGCCGCATAGGCTTCAGAGTCGAGCACGGTTTGACGCGCCTCACCCTGTGCCCGTGGGACCTGACGGTTATAGTAGGCATTGGCCTCGTTCACCCGGCGTTCTGCCTCTGAGTTGGCGTCAATCACGTCCCGCTGTGCAGGGATCACATCTTCGGGCGGGTCTGCTTGTCCGAAGTTGACCCGGATGACTTCGATGCCGCTGTCATAGCTATCAAGGATTTCTTGCAGGATACGGGCGGTGTCATTGTTCACGATATTCCGGCCCCGAGAAATGATGGGCTCAAACTCATTGGCCCCGACCACTTCACGAAGAGCTGACTCCGCTGCCGCTTTCACGAGCCGCTCAGGGTTCTCGACGTTGAAAAGGAATTTTGCCGCATTTGGCAGCTCGCCCGGCGCCGAGACGCCGTCATTCCGCACCTTATAGTTCACCGTCATATCCACATCGACGATATTGAGGTCGGAGGTAAGCATGGAGGTCTTGCCGCCAGAGCGCGTGCCGCCGATCGACACGGTCCGGTCCTGCGCCACCTGAACGATTTCCCGCGATTGGATCGGCCACGGCAAGTGCCAGTTTAGGCCCGGCCCGGTCAGGCCGGAATATTGGCCGAAGGTAGTGACAACACCGATGGCACCCGCCGAAACCGAATAGAATCCGGTCGCCAGCCAAACGAGCACAAGGGCCAGAGCGCCAAAAGCAAACATGCGCGGGCTCGGCAGCCCCATTTCGGGTGGCACACCGCCGCCGCGGGCACCGCCACCGCCGCGCCCGGCGCGGCGAAAGCGATCACGCCCTGAGCGGAGAAGCTCCTCTAAGTCGGGTGCTGGGCGGTCGCTCGGTCGGCGCCCCCCGCGATTATCATTGCCTCCGTTAGGACCCGAGTTCGGCGGCTGTCCCCAGGGGCCGCGACCGTCCCCGTTTTGACCCGACCCACCGGGTTTATCTGTCCATGGCATTGGCTGGTGCTCGTCCTTTCCGGCGTCTTCACATCGACGCAATTAAGATCGCCCTTTACGACCCTGTTGGGCGCGCATTGCGTAGTGGGAAAAGCGATATATGTGAATGTTTAAGCTCTTCGCAAAGGCCTACCTTCCAATCACCACGACCGTAGCGAGACGAGATGTTCAATCGCCTGACATTGGCGGCCCGCCAGGCCCGCGCTGAACAACGCCTAAAAACGGCGCTCGACGCAGCAGGGATTCCGCTATCCGCCGCGACGATCCGCCTTATCCCTGAAGGGGAAACAGTGCGCGCCAGCATCGTGTTGAGCGAGGATGCGCCGGTGACCGAAGCCGACACAGACGCGTTAGAGAAGCGGCTTGCAGAGGCCGCAGATCTGGCGCGAGTGACTGTGATCCTGACCGCGCACGCGTCTTCGCCCTCACCCTCGCCTCAGCCTTCGGCACAATCGCCACGGTCCGGGCATGATAACCCGCTGGCCCTCTCAGCGAGAAAAGGGCCGCCTGAGCGCGAGAAAACGCGGCCGGCGAATTGTGACCGCGTGATCGCCATCGCCAGCGGCAAGGGCGGCGTTGGGAAAAGCACCGTCACTGCGCATCTGGCCCTCGCCCTCGCCGCGCAGGGGCAACGCGTGGGCATTCTCGACCTCGACATTTACGGCCCGTCGGTCCCAACGCTGTTTGGCCAGGAAGGCGCGCGGCTCCAGACAGCGGACGGGCAAATTCTGCCATTGCAAGCCGCGGGGCTTTCGCTAGTCTCGATTGGGTTTTTGGTCGACCCGGAAAAATCCGTAGCCTGGCGCGGCCCGATGGTGATGGGGGCGGCGAAACAGCTCCTCACCGAAGTGGCCTGGCCGCCCCTCGACTATCTGCTCATCGACACCCCGCCCGGAACCGGCGACGCACATTTGACACTCCTGCAACGCACAGTGCTCGATGGCGCCGTCATCGTCACCACACCGAGCCCACTGGCGCTTGCCGATGTGCGGCGGGGCGCCTCACTGTTCAAAAAAATGGGCGTGCCGATACTCGGGCTCATCGAAAATATGTCGGCTCTGCCTGATGGGACCCAGCTTTTTGGCCCGCTGCTGACAGATGATCAGCTTGGCGCCCTCGATTTAACCCGGCTCGCGGCGATCCCCGCCGATCCGGGCCTGGCCACCCCCATCGGTGCGGCAGCGCCGAAAGAGCCGCACCCCGGCTTTGCGCCCCTCGCCGACCACCTCGTAAATGATCTTCACGCGGCCTAGCTAAATCTGCCGCGCCCCGGTATCTTATGGTTATGACAGACGGAAATGACGGCGAGCTCGACTACGCATACTTCATGCAGCAGGCGCTGCGAGGTGTGGTGCGGGATGTGCTGAAGATCACCCAAGATCTCGGCGCACCGCCGGGCGCCCATCATTTCTATGTCGAGTTTTCAACAACCGCACCCGGTGTGCAGATTTCAGATCATCTGCGCGCGCAATATCCGGACCGCATGACAATCGTCCTGCAGCACCAATTCGAAGACTTGGCGGTGAACGCGGATCATTTTGCGGTGACGCTTCACTTCAAAGGCGTTCCCGACAGTTTGGTCATTCCTTTTGACGCCGTGACGCAATTTGCGGATCCATCGGTGAACTACGCGCTGCAATTCGTTCCCGCCGAGACCCCGGTTGAAGGCGACAGCCCGCCCGAAGCCCAAGCCGATGGGGAGCTTGATGCCGCCGAAGACACGGCGCCTGATGCGCCCGCGCCAGACGGTGATGGCCCCAAAGGCTCAGCCGAAGTGGTGAGCCTTGATCGGTTCAGAAAGAAGTAGCCGCCGACGCGCGGATGTGGACGCGATGACGTATCGCGATTAGTCCCGGAAGTTCTTGAACTGCACAGGCTGCTCGTTTTTCATCGCTTTCACGCAGGCGATCGCATCCTGCAAATCATCGCGCTTCTTCCCGGTCACGCGGATTTCATCGCCCTGGATCGCCACCTGGACCTTGAGCTTGCTGCCCTTGAGCGTCTTGTTGATGGTCTGGGCCAGCTCCCGATCGATCCCTTCTTTCACCGCCACCCGCTGGCGTACGGACTGTCCGGCTGCCGCCTCTGGTGTTTGGTAGTCCAATTGTCCGGGTTCGATGCCGCGCCGCTGCAAATGGCCCTGCAGAATTTCACGCACCTGGCGCAGCTTCAGATCGTCATCGGTTGCAATCAGTATACCGCCCGATTCTGCACTGACCTCCGTACGTGAATTCTTGAAATCGAAACGCGTCTCAATTTCGCGCATGACGTTTTGGACGGCGTTTCGGATCTCGTCGTGGTTGACCTCTGAGACAATATCAAACGACGGCATCTTTACTCTCCGTGGATTTTGGCCCCGTGCCATGCCAACATAAGACGTTGACGCCGCGAAGGCACCC
>CAYFHK010000069.1:0-14395 GCA_964342585.1 uncultured Caulobacterales bacterium
GCTGCTGGCTCTGGCGCCGGTGCAGCCTGTGCAGCTTGGCTTGCCCCTGGATCGACCCGCGGCAGATCGGCGACACGCACCGTGCCGTATTGGCTGGTGAAGGTGATCGACTGGTCGCCGCCCTGTTGTTGCGAGAACCCATAAACTTGGTGATCGCCCAAATCGTAGACAGAGAGTTGACCGCCATTGTCGATGGCCAATCGGTTGGTCTGCGGAAACACAGCATACCGCAAATTATTCTGTGCACCCACCGATGAAGGTTGCCCAAGCTCTGGTGGCCAGGACGACCCCTGGGGCCCCTGCGAGCTGGTATAGCTTGCCCCACCATAGCCCCCCGATGACTGGCTTTGCGACTGACTGCTCATCGGCGCATAGCGCGGCGGTGGGGGCGGCGGGAAAACCTGGCCATTGGCGAGCGCGTTCGACAGCTCATTACAGAGCGAATCCACGGTGTACTTCAGGCCGTTATTGAACATGTCCCCCACCATGATCATGCCGCCGCGTGACCACTGGCCCATACCGCCAAGTTCTGGATGGGAGAATTGCGCCTGGGTGCCGCCACCATGATTGACCGCCACCAGCAGGGTGGTCACCGCGTCCCGACTGATGCCGTAGCGATTGGCGATATCGTTTACGACCCCTTGGCCGTATTGCGTGAGTTGCATCATGAGGTGGCCCCTTTCGGGCGAAAGACGCGCCCTATCGCCCATCCTTGCTGCGGCGGCTATCACGCCTTTGCGGTTAGGGCCACCGTCTGGCGCGCGGGGCGTGATCAGATTGTTGCGACCCGGCCTGCGGCCCAATGCGGGCGACCGAAAATGCGTTGAGCTCTTCCGGTCGCCACCGTTTCCCGATTTCACCATCCTGTGTATAGACCGCGCTTCGACAAAGGGCGCGCGGGTGGATCGCGGCGCCGCCGAGGAGTGATCATGGGCTTTAAATGCGGGATTGTCGGGCTGCCGAATGTGGGCAAGTCGACGCTGTTCAACGCACTTACCAAAACGGCCGCGGCGCAGGCGGAGAACTACCCGTTTTGCACCATCGAACCCAATGTAGGGGATGTGGCAGTGCCAGAGCCGCGCCTCAAAAAGCTCGCCGAGATCGCAAAAAGCGCGGAAATCATCCCCTCACGGATTCAGTTCGTTGATATCGCGGGGCTCGTCAAAGGCGCCTCGCAAGGGGAAGGCTTGGGCAACCAATTCCTGGCTAATATCCGCGAAGTCGACGCCGTCGCCTATGTTCTTCGGTGTTTTGAGGATGGGGACATCACCCATGTCGAAGGCCGCGTTGATCCGATCGCAGATTTCGAGACGGTCGAAACCGAATTGATGCTGGCGGACCTCGAGAGCCTCGAAAAGCGCCGCGTGAACCTCGAGAAAAAGGCCAAGGGTCAGGACAAGGAAGCCAAGGCTCTCCTCACCCTCGTCGACAATGCGCTTGAGCCGCTGCGCGAGGGCAAGCCTGCACGTGTCGCCGAGGTCAGCAAAGAAGATGAGAAAGCGTGGAAGAGCCTGCAGCTTCTGACGCAAAAGCCTGTCCTGTTCGTCGCCAATGTTGACGAAGGCTCGGCAGCTGACGGCAATGCTTTCTCGGAAACCGTTTTCGCGCGCGCTGCTGAGGAAGATGCAAAGGCTGTTGTCATCAGTGCCCGTATTGAATCGGAGGTGGCAACACTCGATGACGACGAAGCGGCTGAATTCCTCGAAGAGCTTGGCTTGGAAGAGCCCGGTCTCAACCGGCTGATCCGCACCGGCTACGATCTATTGGGCCTGCAAACTTATTTCACCGCCGGGCCGAAGGAAGCGCGCGCCTGGACCGTGAAGAAAGGTGCGACCGCACCGGAAGCCGCTGGGGTCATCCACACCGATTTCGAGAAAAGCTTCATCCGGGCCGAGACCATTTCCTATGAGGACTACGTTGCCCACAATGGCGAGACCGGGGCCAAAGAAGCGGGCAAGCAGCGCATTGAAGGCAAGGACTATGTCGTCCAAGACGGCGACGTGATGCATTTCCGGACAGGGAATTGAGTCACCGTCCTAGAAATGCACCGTCACCTGAGAATAGGCAAACAGGCTCTTGTCGCCCTCTGGCGCACCGGGCACGCTTTTCGAGAAGTCTCCGCGAAAGAGCGCCGATGCGCCATATTCCAGCCGCACGCTATCGGGGATAAGCCAATAGCGCGCCCGCGCATCGATCGCGTGGCCGATGAAATCGCCAGAATTGCCCGACGGATCGCGCAAGCGCGCAATGACAAAACTGTCTGTATCTGACGCAAGGTGGGCTGCCGAATAGTGGAGCCGGGCGTCTGTCCGCGCATTCGGCCTGATATCGAAGCGAACGCCGGGCGCCGATAGATTGGCGGGCGTCAGGGGGCCATGGATTGAGGTGTTGTTGAGGTCCCCGCGCCGGCCGCCGAACAAACGTTCGTACTGATCATACCGGCCATCGGTCGGATTTTCATCGCCTGAGGCGTAGTAATACTGCGCAGCCACTCGCGGTCGCCAAGGATGATCGAAAGTGTATCCAAAGCGGGCGAGGAGCTGTCCGGCGCTGGTATCAAGGTCTTCCCTATCGAGCGGGTTACTGGTGGCGCGGCGAGCGCCCCATCTCCATGATCCCTCCACGTCCAAATCCCACTGCGCCCGCACTGGCGCGCGGAACAGCCGAAAGCCGGGCGTGACATAGTTTCGGTTTGCGGTTGGATCATCGTCCGTGTCTTGTTCATCGAGACCATAGACGAAGAGTTCGCCCCACAAGTTTGAGGCAATCCCGGGCGCAATGTCAGCGCGGCGGTAGTGCAAGCCCCACACCCATCTATTCCATTGCTCTTTGTCCGCTACAATTTCATTGTCCAAAAGGCTTTGGAGATCGCCAGGCCGTCGGTCGACAAGAACGGTGAAGAGCGCGTGCAATTCGTCCCCGCGCTCATTTGACGATACGGCGTAAAGGCCTGTGTAGCTTTTGATGACGTTGGCAAAATCGACCCGTTCCAACTGGCGCTCAGAGCCGATGTCGATGGTTTGCCGGCCAAATTTGAGTTCCGTCTTTGCCCCTTCACCGATGCCGCCAGATACCGACGTTTTGACGTAGGCTTGAAGGACATCGCCGGCGTTGATGAAGCTAGAAGAAAGGGGCGTCCCATCGTCTGCGAGATAGCCGCGGCTGTCTTGTAGCTCGACCCCCACTGTTGCGGCGCCGATATCGACCTCGCCGTGAACCAGCGTGCGAAACGCCAACAACTGGTCGCTTCCAGCCCTGCCTGCGCGAAACCGGCCGTCCAGCGTCTCGTACCGGGCCCGACTTTCGCCGGAAATGCGGACCTCCTCCCCGAGCGGTAGCCAGCTGTTTACGCGGAACGGCTCTTTGGCAAGTGCGGCCCCCTGCAGCATACAGATGATCAACAAAAAACTAGTGAGCCTCAGCAAACGCACTTCGGCCTCCATCAAACGCTGGCAGGTCCGCCTAACGAGTCCATTTCATTGATTCAATACGTATTGAATTATTTTATGGTGGTTGCACTGCGCGGGGCTGCTCGCGCCGATAAACAGTCTTTTGCTTGCGAGCCCCCACCAGAACTTGCCACTATCTCAGGCAAAGAACGCACACCGGGAGGACCTTATGGATCGCGCACGCGCCGCCGCCGAGGCAGCCGAGAACAATGACGCCTATTGGCTGAAGGTCGCCGAACGGCTCGACTGGATGAAAGCGCCGACCAAGGGCGGCAACGTTTCCTTTGCCGCGGACGATTTGCACATCGAATGGTTCGCCGACGGCACCCTCAATGCCTGCGTGAATTGCGTGGACCGGCATTTGGAAAACCATGCCGAGGACATCGCCATTATCTGGGAGGGTGATGATCCGGACGTCTCGCAGAAAATCACCTATCGCGAAGTGCATGAGGAAGTTTGCCGAATGGCCAACACCCTCAAAGCGCGCGGTGTACGGAAGGGTGATCGCGTCATCCTCTATATGCCGATGGTGCCCGAAGCCGCCTATGCCATGCTCGCCTGCGCGCGGATCGGCGCGGTGCATTCGGTCGTCTTTGGCGGGTTCAGCCCCGATGCGCTGGCGAGCCGGATCGATGATTGCGGCGCCACCGCTGTCATCACCGCCGATGAGGGCCGCCGCGGCGGCCGCGCGATCCCGCTGAAAGCCAATGTCGATGCTGCATTGAAAAAGGCAACGGGGGTGCGTCTTGTCCTCACGGTGCGCGTCACCGGCGGTGCGATCGACATGGAGCCGGGTCGCGACATCTGGTGGCACGAATTCCGCGATCAGGTACCAACGGATTGCCCGCCAGAGGAGATGAGCGCCGAAGACCCGCTCTTCATTCTTTACACGTCAGGGTCGACGGGCAAGCCAAAGGGCGTGCTGCACACCACTGGCGGCTATCTCACTTATGCCGCCTACACGCATGAAGCCGTCTTCGATTATAAGCGCGGCGAGATTTATTGGTGCACAGCGGATGTGGGCTGGATCACCGGGCATAGCTATATCCTCTATGGCCCGCTGGCAAATGGCGCCACGACGCTGATGTTCGAAGGTGTGCCGACCTATCCTGATGCGGGCCGCTGCTGGGAGGTGATTGCCAAGCATCGCGTGAACATCTTCTACACCGCGCCCACGGCCATCCGCGCCTTGATGCGCGAGGGCGATGACTTCGTCCGCGCCCATGACCGCTCGAGCCTGCGGCTCCTGGGCAGCGTGGGCGAGCCAATCAATCCCGAGGCATGGCGTTGGTATCATGAGGTGGTCGGCGATGGCCGCTGCCCCGTCGTCGACACGTGGTGGCAGACGGAGACCGGCGGCATTTTGATCAGTGCCCTGCCCTCTGACTCAATGGACAAGCCAGGCGCGGCGACAAAACCCCTCCCCGGCATCGTGCCAGCGCTGGTCGACAATGAAGGACATGTTCTTGAGGGGGCGGCAGAGGGAAATTTGGTGCTCACCCAATCCTGGCCCGGACAAATGCGTACCGTTTATGGCGACCATGCGCGCTTTGCGGAGACGTACTTCACCACCTATCCCGGCTACTATTTCACCGGGGATGGCGCGCGGCGCGACGCCGACGGCGATTACTGGATCACCGGCCGCGTTGACGACGTGCTCAATATTTCAGGCCACCGCATGGGCACGGCGGAAATAGAGAGCGCGCTCGTCTCCCACCCCGCCGTCGCGGAGGCCGCAGTGGTTGGGATGCCACACGACATTAGAGGCCAGGGCATCCATTGCTATGTTATTCTGAAGGCGGATCAAACCGATGATGGCGGCCTCGCCGATACGCTCAAACAGCATGTGCGCCATGAGATCGGCCCTGTGGCCACGCCCGACATCATCCAGATCGCGCCGGGCCTGCCCAAGACACGCTCCGGCAAGATCATGCGCCGGATCCTGCGTAAGATTGCTGAACACGACACATCGAATTTGGGCGATACATCGACGCTCGCCGACCCCAGCGTCGTTGATGCCCTCATCAGTGGGCGCCCTGACTAACCGAAAACGCGGGGCGCAATGGCGAAGACCGCGAGGGTGATCAGCACGATCCCCAAGAGGTTGAGCCGCAGCCCCGCCCCCGCCATTGTCGGCAGGCTGACGTGACCGGTGCCGAACACCACCGCGTTCGGCCCTGTCGCCATCGGCAACATGAACGCGCAGCTTGCCGCCATCGCCAAGGGCATGGCGAGCAGCGTGATATCGATCCCAGAAGCCGTCGCCATGGCCCCAAGCACCGGCATGAGCGCGGAGGCGGTGGCGATGTTGCTGGTGATTTCCGTCACGAAGATGACGATCCCGGTGATCAGCGCCATCAGAATGAGGATCGGCAGGTTCGTCAGCCCAATGAGCTCTTCCCCAATCCAGTCACCGAGGCCTGTGCCATTGATCGCGGCAGCGAGCGACATGCCGCCACCGAACAGCAAAATCACGCCCCAGGGGATCGTCTCGGCGGTCTTCCAATCGAGCAGGGCTTCGCCCTTGGCCTTGCCGCCCGCGGGCACGAGGAAGCACAAAACCACGCCAATGATCGCCACGACCGTATCGGTCAGGCCGCCAAACGGCGTGACGCCGAACAGCGAGATTTCCGTCAGCGGGCGCCGGAAAATCCACATCGACGCGATGACCGAGAACACGATCAGCGTCCGCCGCTCAGGTGTTGTCAGCGGAACGAGCGCGGCGAGCCGCTCGTGGATCACGGCCTGGCCCTTACCCTGAAAGTGTCGGTCGAGCTTGAACGCCCATTTCGTCAACACGAACCATGCGGCAGGCACCATTAAGGCCACCATGGGCACGCCGATCAGCATCCATTGCGCAAAGTCGATCCGCATCTGCGCTTCTTCAGCGAGGTAGCCGATGACGATGAGATTGGTGGGCGTGCCCACGGGCGTTCCCAGCCCGCCGATCGAGCAGGACCAGGCGATCCCGAGGAGGAGCGCATAGGTGAACGGCGCATCGACCTCGTCGTCGCCCAAGACCGCCGCCGCCACCGACAGCGCAATCGGCATCATCATGATCGAGGTGGCTGTGTTGGAGATCCACATGGAGAGGATCGCCGCCGCGGCCATGAAGCCGGCGATCAGCCGGTCAGGGTGCTTGCCCGCTTTCACCACGATGGAGAGGGCGATCCGCGCGTGCAAATTCCATCTCTCAATGGCGCGGGCCACGATAAAACCGCCCATCAACAGCACCACGACCGGATGCATATAGGGTGAGGTCGCCTCCGCCACGCTCGATACCCCGGCGAGCGGCAGCACGATCATCGGCAATAGCGCTGTGACGGGGATCGGGATTGCTTCGCTCACCCACCAGGTGGCCATAAGAATGAGCAGCGCAAGCACCGCCCAGGCAAGGCGCGCGTCCCCAGCGGTTGGCATCATTTCAACAAGCGTTACCGGGGGCCCAAACAGCGTCAGCAAGCCAGCCAAAACCGGCCCAAGGACCAATCCAATACGCGGGCGTGTCATGTAAGTCGGCACGTGTCTCGCTCTCTCCGAACGCAAAGGCGTTGCTCTAGCGCGATTGCGTTTCCCGCGCCAATCATTGCAACCGCACCACTATCTCTTGTATCGAGAGGCGCCGCGTGGCTTTGTGCGCCCAGCTTTCGATGCCATGTTTGAGAGGAGCCGATATGCCTGCCTTTGCCACTGAGATCACCGAAGAAAACGGCCAATTGATCGGTCCCTGGCGCGGCCCCCGGCAAATGCTGGCTGAGCAGACCTATGACGGGCACAGCTCCATCCACGATGATGAGACGGCCCAAAAGCTCGGCTTCAAAGGCGGCACCATCGAAGGGCCGACACATTTCAGCCAGTTCGTGCCGCTCTGCGTCGCGCGCTGGGGCGAAGAGTTTCTCTCCAAAGGCTGTCTGTCTGCGCATTACCGCGCACCAGTCTTCGAGGGCGAAAACGTTCGCGCCATCCTGGAGCCCACGGGCGACAATGCGGCGATCTGCGAAATCCGCATGGAGCGCGAGGACGGCACCGAAATTCTTAAAGGCAGCGCGTCCATGGGCGATCCCGGTGCGCCAACCGCACTGGAAGCGCGCCTCGAAACTCTGAGGCCGCTCGAGGATCCGGTGATCCTCGCGGATGTGAAGATTGGCATGAAATCAGGGCGCCTCCCCGTCCGGATGGACCCAGACCAGCATATGGGGAATTACTACCCGTTTTCGCTCTCTCAGAAGCTGACCCGCATCACCGAACCCTCGCCGCTCTATGAGGGTGAGAATGGTATGATCCCCTTTGAAATGATCAGTGTGCTGGCCGCCTATCATCAGCCCGAGGCGAACCGTTTTCCCACACGCGGCCCAGCAGTGGGGCTATATGCGGATCAGGAAATCAAGCTCTATGGCGAACCTTTACGCGCCTCGACCGATTATGAAATCGAGCGCGAAATCGTGGCCATGAGCGGCAGCCGCCGGACAGAAAGCATGTGGGTGAAAACGCGGATCTATGCACCAGGCTCTGACAAAGTGCTGGCGCATATGCTGCTCAACACCGCATCGATGAAAGAGTCGTATGCGAAGTATGAGGTAGAGCACAAAGCGCTCTACGGGTGATGCGCATCCGCGCGGAACAGCCCGCTGATATCGATGCGATCCGTGAATTGACGGATCGCGCCTTCGCAAGCGAGGCGCATAGTAGCGGGACAGAGGCGGCGATCATCGACGCGCTTCGAGGCGCTGGCGCTCTCACGCTGTCTCTGGTCGCCGAAAAAGATGGCGCCATCCTGGGCCAGGTGAGCTTCTCGCCCGTAACGATTGACGGCAGCCCTGGTGAGTGGGTCGGTCTTGGGCCCATCTCCGTCGATCCAAACCATCAACGCACGGGCATCGGCACGGCGCTGATCGATGCCGGGCTCGCGCAAATGAAAGCAGCGGGTGCTGATGGATGCGTGCTGGTGGGCGACCCGGCCTATTACAGCCGCTTCGGCTTTCTCGGCGATTGTGGGCTCACCTATGGCGACGTGCCGCCAAAATATGTCCAGCAGCGAGCGCTGAACGGCCAACCCGCGACAGGTCGTGTGACCTATTCTCCCGCTTTTGAAACAGCAGCGGCCGGCTGATTAGCCTCGCCAATTCTCGAACAGTGGCGCCATGGTCGAGACGGCATACTCGAATTCTTCCATGCTGGGTGTCTCATCATCAATCTGCCAGCCCCAGCTTTCATCCTTACCGTTCACCTGAAGGATCAGGCCGTCGCGGCGGGAGAGAACGCTCACGCCCTTATAATAGACGCCATAGCGGATATCCGGCTGCGGCGCGAGCCAACTGATCTGCCCACGGACGGGTGTGAGGCTTTCATCGCCCCAAAGCGCCCGCGCGCCATAGCCCGTGCAATTGACGATCACTGGCGCGGGCAAAGCCACCACCTCTGACGGGTCGGAAAACTCCGCCCGTTCGATACGGCCGCCGAGCAGTTGGAAGTCTTCGAGCAGACGCCGCGAATATTCAGACACGTTGAAGGTCATGCTGATCTGGCGTTTGGCGTAGGGTACAGGGAACGGATTGTCCCGGCCCGTCAGATCGATGCCCTTGGGCACGAGGCCTTCGACCTCATTATACAGATCGGCGAATTTCGGCCCCGTATAATTCGGGTCGCGCCCTTCAGTGGGTGGTTCGTCCGACAGTCTGTAGCGGTGAGAGAACTCGACCGGGTGTCCGTCCATGCCAACATAGTGTTGGTGATGAAGATAGGATCGCTTGGTCGTTTCGGCCCATTTCGCCGCGAACGCCTCGTCGACATATTCTTCGAGCGCGATGCGGCTGGCCGGTGACCAGGTGCCGGTCGCGCGCGCCGAGCGGCTCTCGGCAGGGAATTCCTTGGCGTAGATTGTGACCGGCACGCCCATGCGCGCAAGCTTCAGCGCGGTGGTCAGACCGATGGCGCCGGCGCCGACAACGGCAATGCGCTCCGGTTGGCTCTCTAGCGCAAGCGCTGCCGCCTCCTCGGCCGAACCCCAGGCGAGCGACCACCCCGAGCCGCCATGGCCGTAGGAGTGAACGACTTTCTTCCGGCCCACCATTTCCGCTTCAATCCGCGGGCCCTGCGCACGGAAAGGCCGTGTACACACGGTCAACCGCATTCGGCGGCTCGCCGAGACAGGCAAGGGCTGCAATGGCGGGGAGGAAATGACGCCCGGCATGCTGGTCGCTGGCATGGTCGTGCACCCCGTCAACGCAAGGCCAGCACCAGCGGCCATAAGGCCACGGCGATTAAAATCGGTCAAAATCGGATCGCTCATAGCAAAAGCGTATCCGATATGCTGCGCGCGCGAAAGATGGTTTATGGCTGACAGGCGAAGTGAAGTTCCACGGCGACATCCCGCGAGTCGACATTGCTCGCCGAACTTGAAGGCGTTGGATAGGCCGTTTCATGCCGCAGAGTGACAACGCGATGGGATTTCGTTGTCTTGTCGCACGTCTTTTCGGCTTCGGCCCGCGCGGCCGCGAGCGCCGCTTGACGCGTGGGCCCCTGGGTCAGCGCGTGAAAGGTGCCATCCCGCTGCGGCATGACCTCATTCGCGGTCGCCAACGGACCACCGACGCTGAGCAATCCCAATCCACATAAAAAAGCCGCCACCGGGCGCGCTCGAACCACCATGACCCAAAGTCCCCCAAGACGACCCGCCACCACAAAAGGGTAGTCGAGAGAAGTTAGGGGGCGCTTTGGGAGGTCGGCGCAATTTTCCCCGCCGCGCAAATTCGGCATTAGGGTTAAAATCGACAAATTGTTCTTACACGCCGTATTTTGGCGCACGCCCTGTAGAGATCGTCACCAGCTCTTCTGCAGAGGTGGGATGGAGCGCGCAGGTCTCGTCAAACTGCTGCTTGGTGAGCCCCGCTTTCACGGCAATGGCGGCGATCTGGATCATCTCGCCTGCCGCGTGGCCGACAATATGGCAGCCGAGCACACGATCGCTTTCCTTGTCGACGACAAGCTTCATCATCATGCGCTCATCGCTCTCGGCAAGGACGTTTTGCATGGGCCGGAAATCGGTCTCGAAGATCTCGACCTCATGCCCGGCTTCCACCGCTTCGCGTTCGGACATGCCGACCGTACCCACGGGCGGCTGAGCGAAGACCGCCTTGGGAATGCAGCCATAGTCCATGCGCTTCGGTGTGCCGCCGAATTGGGTTGAGGCGAATGCGGCCCCCTCGCGAATGGCAACAGGCGTGAGGTTCACCCGGTTTGTCACATCGCCGAGCGCAAAGATGGACGGCGCCGTCGTCTGATAATCATCATCCACAATGATGGCGCCGTCGCGGTCGAGCTCAACGCCGACCTGGGTGAGCCCCATCCCTTCGGTCTTGGGCTTGCGACCGATGGCCCAGAGGATCTGATCGGCGACCAAGGTCTCGCCATTGGTGAGCTCGACATGCTTTTCGTCGCCTTGCTCGCGCATCGCGGCAAACACAGTTTTCGAAATATAGCGGATGCCCCGGCGTTTGAGGTCGCTTTCAACGCGTGCGGACACATCGTCATCGAAGGATTTGAGCAGCCGATCGCCGCGATAAACCAACGTCACCTCGCTGCCGAGGCCCGCGAAAATATGCGCGAATTCGATGGCGATGTATCCGCCCCCCGCCACGATCAGCCGCTTCGGCATTTTCTCGAGATGGAAGACATCGTCGGAGACGATACCAATGCCATCCGGGTCCACCGTGTGATCGCGCGCGGGATAGCCGCCCGTGGCAATCAGGATCTTCTCCGCCGTGACGTCCTCGCCTTTGCCGACCAAATGCACCGTATGCGCATCTTTGATAACAGCCCGAGCATCGAAAAAGGTGATGTCATTACGATCGAGGATGCCATGGTAGATTTGGTTCAGCCGGTCGACTTCAGCCCCCACCCGATCGCGTAAAGTCTCCCAGGTGAAGCTCGCCTCGCCGGTTTGCCAGCCATAGCCAGCCGCATGGTGGATCGCTTCGCCATATTCGCTGGAATAGACCATCAGCTTTTTCGGCACGCAGCCGCGGATCACGCAGGTGCCGCCCACGCGCGACTCCTCGGCCATTGCGACCTTCGCGCCATATTGTGACGCCATGCGCCCGGCGCGCACCCCGCCGGAGCCTGCGCCAATCACGAAAAGGTCGAAGTCATATGCCATGTGTCGCTCCTGCCAGCGTTGAGTGCAGGACAGTATATGCGGGCATTGGCCGGGTTTGTGAACGTTTGCGCCCATCGGGTGCGTCGAAGGGAGCAATCGATAGGCTATTCATCAACCAACACTGAGACGCAGAAGCATCGCTCGACAGGTTCAAAACATGAGCATCAAAACGATGGAATAAACGCCGATCACCAAGGGCAACAACGCAGCGATAGGCCAGTAGTCAAATAGCCAAGGGCTTAAGCCCACCGAACTCATCGCCAGAACACCCAAGAATAGAATGGATGCCAGCGATAACGTCGAAACGATACTCGATAGCACAATGCCCCCGCATGGATGCTCGACTTTCTTCAAAATGGCGTGATGAATCGGCGAATGGATTAGGTGCAGAACGATTCCAGAGAAAATGAATGCAGCGATTCCGATTTGGAAATTTGAACGCTCACCTATCACGCTCAACAGAAAGGCTGTTGGTATTATAAGATGTGGCACGCTGAACAGCAGCCGTTCGATAAGCGAATACTCAACATTACTGGCACTTCCGCTGTCCACCTACGTTCCCTCAAGCAACCTCTACGACTTCGGTGCCCAGAAGGGCTTTCCTGACTGCTGGCCAGATCAGCATTCAGGCTATGTCTAGTCAAACTGCGCTGTCCGCTTGGAAGATTGCACGATCGCGTACTCAGAGGCTTACTCAGGCACGGGCCGCGGCAGAAAGCCGATGCCATCGGCGAAGCGCTCATCGTTGAAATGGGCGAGATCCACCTCAAACAGACGGAGATATTCTCGCGAGACTGCCTCGAAGACCGGCTCGAGAAGGCCGAGATATTCGAGGGGCACGCGCAGGCGTGGCTGGTGCGCGACAAACACATCGAAATGGCTGCCGATCATTTCGATCCGGATGGATGTGCGGAGCCAGAGCGAGCCTGAATCTTCGGCGTGCGGCACAATGATGGATAATCCGAACGTTAGAGGCTCGAGCCGAATGACATCCGTGGGCCCGATCCCGAACGCAGCATCACCATAGGATTTCGCGGGATCGAACGGGCCGTGCGCCGGCACCAGAGAGATGCAGGCCCGGCCACAGCCCATGAAGCCGGGAAAGCCCTCATGGATCGCCTTGGCCAAGGCGCGGCAGCGAAGGAAATTCTCCATTGCTGCCTCACCATAGTCTCGGGCGGCCTGGCAAAGCTGCGCATACGGTGTATCGGGCTTATCGTCGTTCACGGGGTCAGCTCGTCACCGCGTCGTGCCACGCCTTATAGGGACCTGACGACATGAGTGACGCCTGCACCTGGGCATGCGCGCTGTTGAGGGCATCGGTCGCGCGGGTGTCGGGGTGGACAGGCCGACGCAACGGGCGATCCCCCGGGGCCATGGCAATGATTTCGGCGACGGCGCGGGGCACATCCATCGGGTCCGTCGTGCGGGGGTTTGAGGAGAAACCGCGCGACATCTGAAGATGTGCCGCATACGCCTCTTCTCGGGCATCATCCGCCTGCGCCAGAAGCTGGTTGAGATAGCGGCTGCCATTCTCCCAAATCTCGGTAGGATAACCGCCAGGCTGAATCAGCGTGATTTCCACACCGGTGGGCGCGAGCTCATAGGCCATGGCTTCGAACATGGCTTCGAGCGCAAACTTACTGGTGCAATACATGCCGATATTCGGCAGCACGAGCCTCCCAAGCTGAGAGGAGACGGGCATGATCAGCCCCTGTCCCCGCTCTCGCATCTTTGGCAACGCGGCCCGGGCCATGCGCAGGCCGCCAAGGGTGTTGGTATCGATCTGCTTCAGCGCTTGATCGGGATCATGCAGCTCGACCGGACCGGAGATGCCGATGCCCGCATTCGAGAGGACCACATCGAGAGCGCCGCCCGCGATTTCCTCCGCCTGCATCACGCCCTCGGCCACTTGACCCTCATCGGTCACATCGATCTGGACGATATGGAGATCGAGGTCTTTCTCCTCAGCCTCAGCCTTGAGCGCCTTCGCCTCGGGCCGATTGCCGCCGTCGAGATTGCGCATGGACGCAATCACCGTCGCCCCGGCTTCCGCGAGATAGATCGAAGACAAGCGGCCAAAGCCTGAGCTGCTCCCCGTGATCAGGACGGATTTGCCGGAAAGGTCCGGGCGCGTTTGTGATTGTGCGGCGGCCCGGCCGACAGAGGTAGCGGCAAGGCCCGCAAGCGCCGTGGTGGCAACCAACACGTCGCGGCGGTTTGGCGATGGGGCATTCGTCACAACAGATCTCCCTGACATTTCTTATCTGGGAGATATAGCGCCAGAGGCGGCCCGCGGCGATGCCGCTAGCTGTGCATCGGCTTGAGGCCCAATTTGGCCATCAGCGCCTCGTCCTTTTCGCGCATCGGGTTGCCCGCCGTGAGCAGCGTTTCACCATAAAAGATCGAGTTGGCCCCCGCCATGAAACACAAGGTTTGCAGCTCTTCGCTCATCGCCTCGCGTCCAGCAGCGATGCGCACAGTGGAAGCGGGCATGGTGATGCGCGCAACGGCGATGGTGCGCACGAACTCAAACGGCTCGACGGGCTCGGCAAATTCGAGCGGCGTGCCGGGGATCGGGATCAGCGCATTGATCGGCACCGAGCCGGGATGGTCAGCCATGGTCGCCAATGTGCGGATCATCTGCACACGATCCTCACGCGACTCGCCCATGCCCAAAATGCCGCCGCAGCAAACCTTCATGCCCGCGCCGCGCACGGCCTCGAGCGTTTCAAGACGGTCGTCATAGCTGCGCGTCGAGATCACATTGGCGTAATGCTCTTCAGACGTA
>CAYFHK010000070.1:0-13917 GCA_964342585.1 uncultured Caulobacterales bacterium
TCTGTCGTCGTCGTCGAGAAAGGCTCCGAAGTTGGCGCGCATATCCTGTCGGGCGCCGTGCTCGACCCCAAGGCGCTCGATGAATTGCTGCCCGATTGGCGCGATGACAGTGACTGTCCGATCGACACACCGGTGACGAAGGAAAAATTCCTTTACATGGGCCCTTCCGGCTCCATGCCGCTCCCGGTTTTCGCCATGCCGGACATGCTGAAGAACCATGGCTGCTATGCCGTTTCCATGGGCAATGTCTGCCGCTGGCTGGCTGAGAAAGCCGAAGGGATGGGCGTCGAGATCTATCCCATGATGGCCGCATCCCAGATCATCAAGCGCGACGATGGCTCGATCGCGGGGGTCATCGTCGGTGAGGTCGGCATCGGCAAAAGTGGCGAGAAGAAAGACAGCTATGAGCCAGGGATGGAGCTGCGCGGCAAATATGTGCTGTTGGCTGAAGGCGTGCGCGGGTCACTCTCCAAACAGGTCATTGCTGACTTCAAACTCGATGACGGCAAAGAGCCCCAGAAGTACGGCATCGGCATCAAAGAGCTTTGGAAGGTGCCGGATGACAAGTTCGAGCGCGGCCTTGTCCAACACACCTTTGGCTGGCCGTTGCCGAATGATGCGGGCGGTGGTTCGTGGATGTACCATTTCGGCGACAACTATGTCTCGATCGGCTACGTCGTTCACTTGAACTATAAAAACCCGCATCTCTATCCGTATGGGGAGTTCCAGAAGTATAAAACGCACCCGGAAATTCGCCCCTTCCTCGAGGGCGCCGAGCGGGTTGCCTATGGCGCGCGCGCCATCACGGAAGGCGGGTTCCAATCCGTCCCCAAACTGACATTCCCGGGCGGCGCGCTCATTGGTTGCTCGGCTGGCTTCGTCAACGTGCCGCGGATCAAGGGCAATCATAACGCGATGAAGACCGGCATGATGGCGGCAGAGGCTGTTTATGATGCCGTTGCTGAGGGGCGTGAGGGTGATGAGCCTGTCGCTTATCAGCACGCCTACGATAATTCATGGGTGCGGGATGAGCTTTATAAAGTGCGCAACGCAAAGCCCCTCTGGTCGAAATACGGCACCGTGTTAGGCGCCATCGCGCTGAATGGTTTTGAGCTGTGGACCACGTCGCTGACGGGTGGCTTCTCGCTCTTTGGCACACTGAAGCACGGCAAAACCGACGCCGAATCCACGGAGAAGGCTTCGAAGCACAAGAAGATCGAGTACCCCAAGCCAGATGGCGTTATCACCTTCGATCGTCTCACCAATCTTTCCTTCTCTGCAACGAACCACGAAGAAGATCAGCCGGCGCACCTCAAGCTCAAAGATCCAAGCATGATGACGAATGTTCAGCTACCTGAATATGCGGGCCCGTCGCAACGCTACTGCCCAGCTGGTGTTTACGAATATGTTGACGCGGATGATGGCGGTAAGCAATTCCAGATCAACGCGCAAAACTGCGTGCACTGTAAAACCTGCGATATCAAAGACCCGATGCAGAATATCGTTTGGACCGTGCCTGAGGGCGGCGGTGGCCCCAATTACCCGAATATGTAAGGTCTGAAAATGTCAGAGCAGGGAACGAAAACGGGCTCGCCCTACGACAAGCCCGTAGAAGCGCGGCTTGAAAAAGTGGAAGAGGGCGAGTTCGCCGGGTGGCGGATTTGGATTTCCGACCGCTTTGAGACGAATGCTGGCCCTTTCTACGTCCGTCGTGACGAGGAAGGCGTGATCGTCACAGCATTTCGTGTCGAGAAAAAACATTTGAATGGCGGCGGCCACGTACATGGCGGCTGTCTGATGACCTTCGCCGACTCGGCTGCCTTCAATATCGCCCGCCGTGAATTGGGCGACGATCGCGCGGTCACCTTGACCATGACCACGGAGTTTCTTGGTCCAGCCGTCGAAGGGCAGCGGCTCGAATGCCGCGGCGAAGTTCTCCGGGCCGGTGGGCGAACGATCTTTGTGCGCGGCAATGTGACGGCCGATGGCGCGCCATGCCTTCACTTCACGGCCACACTGTACAAAGTCAAAGGCAAGCTTGTGAAAGAGGCGGTTTGAGCGGCTTGGCCTGCCTATGATGCTGTGTTGAAGATTGGTCCGCATACCCTGACGAATAACGTGTTCCTGGCGCCCATGTCGGGCGTCACGGATTTGCCCTTTCGGCGCATCGTTGCGGAAGCCGGGGCAGGCGGCGTGGTCTCAGAAATGGTCGCGTCTGAAGAGTTCGTCCGTGAACGTGCGGATGTCGTGCTGCGCGCGGCTTTCGACGGTGTGCAGGCTGTTCCGCGTATCCTTCAACTTGCAGGCCGCGAAGAGCGTTGGATGGAAGAGGGCGCCAGTCTTGCCGAAGCGGCCGGCGCCGACATTGTCGACATCAATATGGGCTGCCCGGCACGTCAGGTGACGGGGCATCTGTCAGGGTCTGCGCTGATGCGCGATCTCGACCACGCCCAGCGGCTGATCGAGGCAACGGTGCGCGGCACCACGAAGCCGGTGACATTAAAAATGCGGCTCGGCTGGGATCACGACAGCTTGAACGCGCCTGAGCTCGCGCGCCGTGCAGAGGCAGCCGGTGTCGCCCTCATCACCGTGCACGGACGGACGCGCCAGCAATTCTACACTGGCCAAGCCGATTGGACGGCGGTGGCCGCAACCAAAAAGGCGACCCATCTGCCGGTGATCGTCAACGGTGATATTCTTGATGCCGAAACCGCGCGTCGCGCCCTGAAACGTTCAGGGGCCGATGGCGTGATGGTGGGACGGGCGGCCGAAGGGCGGCCCTGGTTGCCAGGCGCGATTGCAGAGGCGCTCCAAACGGGCGGCCATGTCGAAGCGCCAACGGCGCGCGAACAAGCGGCGATGATGATCCGCCTGCATCGCGAGACGGTCGACCATTACGCGATGAACCACCGTCGAGGCTGGGCCCAAGGGGAGCGGCTCGGCCTTCGCACTGTGCGAAAGCACCTAGCCGCGTTTATAGATACAGTGGACGGCCCGTTCTCTGCTGAGCGGCGTTCGTCCCTTCGTGCTGCGCTTTGTCAGAGCATGGATCGCGTTTTCATCGAAGAAGCGCTTTTTGCGATCGGCGAAGGCCAAAGCCTGCAGCCGGTCGAGACGGTGGCTTAACCCGAACGCCTTTTCAAAGCTGCGTCCAGCACCCGTCGTCGCCGCGGGGAATATCGATGCAAGCGCTGCGGATTTCACCTGCAGCACGGGTGAGCGCTACAAATTTGACCAAGTTGAAAGCTCAAGACCCAATCCAGCGTCCTTCAGTATGCGCTCGATATTGTCAAAAGGGTCACTCGGCGCGTCTTTGAAGGCGAGAGAGGCAGCAGACAAAATATCTTCGTCTACTGAAACATCGTCACCGGCGCCTTTTGATCGGAGAAAATGATCTGAGGCCACCTCTTCGGCGTCATCTCGTTTTGAGCCCGCAGCGATGTCCCCAAGAATCTTGGCAAGAGTTGCCCGGTCTTTTTTGCTGATACGAATGAGGTCGTCGGAGCCTGGCTCACTACGCACAATTGCATAGCTATCCTTTTCTACCGTGATCGAAACATTCACGCGATCATCGCGATACAAGTAGACCTTTACCGTCATCGGTCTGACTTAACGCACCCGAATCCCTGGCGACAGAAGTTAATCGATCAATTCAATCGGTCATGCGGTCAGTTAGCGTAATCCGACAATCACCGGCGGCTTCGATGTAAAATCAGACAGGCAGGAGAGAGATGCATCGTGCGGCTTGATCTCTGCCATCGGGCGAGACACTATCACACCGTGTTGTTGAGGTGACAGCGTTGCGCGAACGCCACGAAAGCGATGCAGATTTGCACAAAGACGCCTCGGCGCTGGACGGCGCCACGGGCGGCGCGACGCGTTTCATCCGGCCTTACTTCCTGCTTTCGCTCGCTTTTTTGTGCAGCATCGTCTTTTTCATCACGACCTACGCGCTTGTCCACTTTGTCGATGGCGTGCCCACCCACGTCTCGGTGTTGTTCGCTTTCGCCGTGGTCGCGGCGCTCTCGCTCTCAGTCTTGGTCGGGTCGAGCCTGCTCGACGTTTTCCGGAATTCAAAGGCCGATGTCCGCGGCGCACGGCTGCATCGGCGGCTCGTGTCGCTGCTCTCTCTGGTGGCCGTCATCCCGGCCGCTTTGGCGTTCGCGCTGACGGGCACCGTGCTGCAGGCCTTCTCAGACGAGTATTTTGTCGATCGCGTGTCAGAGGCGAACCTTGTCGCGCGCGACTTCGCCAACGCCTATGTCTCCGTTGAGTCGCAAAATATGGGGCTCGAGCTCGTGCGTTTGGCGGGCGATCTCGCCTTTCAGGAGCGCATCGGCGTGAGCCCTGAAAGCGCGCCTGTGGGTTTCCGTCGATACCTTTTGGGGCAAATGCTTGTCCGCGGGTTTTCCTCGTTGGTGATCATCGATTCGGACGGCCGGATCGTGAGCCGCGTGAGCTCCGGCGATCAGGCGTACCGATTGCCGCCCGCTCAAGATTTTCGCGAAGTCTCTGTCGAAGGAAGCTCGCCATTTAAGTTCTCGGCCCATGATCAGGGCGAGCTCGATGCGTGGTATGCAATCCTGAAGCTAAATGCCCCCGGCGGCGGGTATCTCATCGCGTATCGCGAGGAGAATGATCTTCTGTCGCAGCAGCTGCTCGGTGTGCGGCGTTTCCGTGATCAAACGGCCGATGTCCGGGAGCGCCTCTCCGATCTCTCGCGCACCTTCGCCATCGGATATGGCGTGGTGGTGCTCCTGTTCCTGCTCGGCGCCGTCTGGATCGGCCTGTTGATTGCCAACGCCATCGTGAACCCGGTCCGGCGACTGGCCACTGCCGCGGAGGCGGTCTCGGGCGGTGATCTTTCAAGCCGGGTCGATGTCCGCAACGGGGATGCTGAGCTGGGCGATCTCGGCCGCGTGTTCAATGAGATGACCCGGCAGCTTGAGGGGCAACGTGATGACCTCATCGCGGCGCATGAGCAGTCAGACGCCCGCCGTCGCTTCATCGAAACCGTGCTGTCGGGTGTGCCCGCAGGCGTGCTGAATGTGCGGCTAGATGGGCGGATCGCGCTCACGAACCCTTCCGCCGATCAGATCTTGGATTGCGGGCGGGCTCGAGCCGTGGGCGCCAATCTCACCGACGTGGCGCCTGAACTTGGCACGCTCCTTGGGAGAGCACGGGAAGAGGGCGGTGATATCCGCGATCAAATCGAGCTGAGCCGGGGCGGAATGGCGCGTATCATCAATGTGAGGATCAGCCCGGACGACCCCAATCGTCAGCAAGGCTTCGTCATCACCCTCGACGACATCACCGAGCTTGTCTCGGCGCAGCGGAATGCCGCCTGGGGCGATGTCGCCCGACGCATCGCCCATGAAATTAAGAATCCGCTCACCCCAATCCAGCTTTCTGCCGAACGGCTTAAGCGCAAATATGGTCGAAACCTCGGGGAGGACCGAGAGGTCTTCGATCGGTGCACGGACACGATCATTCGGCATGTGGGCGATATCGGCCGTATGGTGAATGAATTCTCGTCTTTCGCGCGCATGCCTGAGCCGATCATGACGCGGGTTGATCTCACTGAAATTGTCAGATCCTCCGCTTTCTCCTTCACCGTCGCGCATCCGAGTATCCGGTTCGAAAATATCGCGCCCGACGGTCCCTTAGAGGTGCATTGCGATGGTCGCCTTATCGGCCAGGCGGTGGTGAACCTCGTGAAGAATGCTGTGGAGGCCATCAGCGAAAACCAAGACCTTGAGACGTCCGGTCACATCGCATTGACAGTGCGTCGTGGGACAAATTCAGCAATTGTCGAGATCGCCGATAATGGACGCGGCCTTCCGATCGAGGGGCGGTCACGCCTTACAGAACCTTATATCACGACACGGAGCAAAGGCACTGGCCTTGGGCTCGCCATTGTCCGAAAAGCAGTGGACGAGCATGGTGGCCAGTTTGATTTGCTCGACCAAGGAGTTGGGGGCGGTCAGGGAACCACCGCGCGCATTACCTTACCATTGGCGCATGCGGATCAATTGCCGCCAGCAAACGACACCGCACCTGAAGCGTTTGAGAAAGAGGCGTAAAGAGTATGGGTATCGATATCCTCGTTGTCGATGACGAAAGGGATATTTGCGAGCTCGTTGCCGGGATACTGGAAGACGAGGGATTCGATCCGCGCACGGCGTCGGATAGCGACGAAGTGTTCGCCGCGCTGGGTGACCGATTGCCGGCGCTCGTCATCCTCGATATTTGGCTGCAGGGCTCAAAACTCGATGGTCTGGGCATTCTCGATGAGCTGAAGCAAGTCTATCCTGAGCTGCCCGTGATCGTGATTTCCGGCCATGGCAATATCGAAACGGCGTTGGCCGCAATCCGCAAAGGCGCTTACGATTTCATCGAAAAGCCGTTCAATGCGGACAAAATGGTACTCACCGTGCGTCGCGCATTGGAGACGGCGCAGTTGCGGCGCGAAAATACCGACCTTCGTGAGAAAAGCGCGGAGCTGACCCTGATCGGCAATTCAAATGTGATGGTGCAGCTTCGTACCATGATCGACAGGATTGCTGACGCCCGCAGCCGTGTATTGATTGATGGGCCCGTTGGGTCGGGCAAAGAGATCATTGCGCGGGCGCTGCACCGAAACTCGAAGCGAGCCGATCGGCCGTTCGTCGTTGTCTCTGCCGCGACCATTGAGCCTGAACGGATGGAAGATGCCCTGTTTGGCGTTGAGGCAGATAATGGCTGCCCACGGAAAATCGGGCTCTTGGAACAAGCGCATGGCGGCACGCTTTTGTTTGATGAAGTGGGCGACATGCCCATGGAGACGCAAAGCAAGATCCTCCGTGTGCTGGTTGATCAACGGTTCACGCGAGTGGGCGGCGCTGCGCCGGTCAATGTCGACGTGCGGATCGTGTCGACGACCTCATCGGATTTGTTATTAGATGCGGAGGAAGGACGGTTTCGGAAGGACCTCTATCATCGCCTCGCTGTGGTGCGGCTGACCACACCGTCCCTGGGCGAGCGTCGTGAAGACATTCCGGCGCTGTGCGAGCATTTCCTCGCCTCCCTGGCTGAGATGGGCGGCTACAAACGTCGCCATTTGACTGATGACGCGCTTGCCGCGCTACAGACTTACCCGTGGCCAGGAAATGTTCGCCAATTGCGGAATGTGCTCGAACGCACCTTGCTTCTTTCCGGCCGTCACGATCAGGGCATGATCGATTTGACCCAGCTTCCCGATGAAGTGGTGCGATCTGGGCCAAGCTTGCCGATTGGCGAAGGGCTCGATCAGATCATTTCACTGCCGTTGCGGGAAGCGCGCGAGCGCTTCGAGCGTGAATATCTCATCGCGCAAATTTCTCGGTTCGCTGGGAACATTTCGCGCACCGCCGCCTTTATTGGCATGGAGCGGTCAGCACTGCACCGGAAATTGAAAGCCCTCGGCGTCGGCGGCAACACTCGCAGCGAGCATTAGCGAATAAAAATACCCGCGAGCTTGTTTAACTCGCGATAATTCAGCGTATGCTAGCTTTCCGATAGTGAATGGCAGCGATTGCCTCGTGCCAGGCCAAGAGAATGGCCAAATAGGGCCTCGTAAGGACCAACAGAACTTTGGCGGCAAAACCACATACCCCGCAGACTGATCGGCCCGTACAAGGGCCGACCCTGCCAAAGCCGGGCCTCTTTGCATCCCTGCGCAGCAGCTTTTTGGCCGGCGTGGTGATCGCGGCGCCGCTGCTCATCACCTCTGTCGTGGTCTACTGGGCGATCACAGGCCCGCTCGCGAAGCTCGACAATGTCGTTCAGCGTAACATCCCCGATGCGTGGCTGCCGCCGTGGGCGCAGACGATTTACATCCCTGGTTTCGGCGTTCTGGTGGCGATCGTCATCCTGATCCTCTTGGGGATCATGGCGAAGAACATCATTGGTCGGTTCTTCATCCAGCTCGGCGAGCGGGTGCTGAATTCCATGCCTGTGGTGCGCAATGTCTATGGCTTCGTGAAGAACGTGTTCGAGATGGCGCTCGCGCAATCGGAGCAATCCTTCAAGGAAGTCGCGCTGATCGAGTATCCCCGTCCTGGCCTATGGACGCTCTGCTTTGTGGTGACATCCACAAAAGGAGAGATCCGTCACAGCCTTGAGGACGTGGCCGACGATTTGACCAATGTGTTCGTGCCAACAACGCCGAACCCCACCTCCGGCTTTCTGCTTGTCACGCCGCGATCCAAGCTTCGCCCGCTCGCCATGTCGGTGGAGGATGGGGCAAAGATGATCTTCTCGGCGGGGCTCGTGGCGCCTGAATTCTCGCCCCCAGTGGCCGAGGGGATGGGGGACGCGGAGACGGCCGAGCTCTCTGCCGCCGACGCGCAGCCGCGTAAACGGGGCCTGTTGGGGCGTCATCGGCCTGCAGTTGTGAACGAATAAAACACTTCGCGTGAATGGCTTTTCGTCTGCAGTAACCAGACGTTAACCTTGAATATTCGTTGGCGCTGGACCGTTTTTCGCATACACTTCGATGAAAAGAGGTGGGTATGCGTCGGCTCAAACAGCTTGGTTCTCTGGCAATCATCGGCACTTTGATGATCAGCGGCGCCGCGCAGGCGCGCTCGGTTTATTCCTACCATGTCGAAAACGCGACGCAGCGTTCTGATGCAGGTCAGATCGAAAAGCTCGGCTTCACCTATTCATCAGATGAACGTTTGAGCTTCGATGTGGAGCTCGGCCTGGGGCTGGGCAGTGTTGCGGATGGTGGCTGGTTCGTTCTCAGCCCCGGCAACATGCCGCGCACGATCGATAACGAACTCGCGATCCTCTATTTCGATTTCAACGGCGGCGACGTCTGGGCTTATCGTTATAACGCGATCCCTGGCCCAACCGGGCAAACGCGCGATACTTATCTCGACACGGATCGGTTCATCACGCGGTATGACGATGTGTTGAACGTCAACATGATGGCGGATGGCATTTCTGCTTCTTTCAATGAGCTGGATGTTTCTGCGCTGGCACCGGGCACCTTTGGGCCCGATTGGACGGGTGTTTCCTTTGGCGAGCAAATCGGCATCTGGGCCCACTTTGCTGTGCTTGACGCGTTCTCGGTAGACGCACACGGATTGATTTCCGAGTTCACGCCGGGTCTTGAGTCTTGGTACGATGTTGAGCACCGGCCGACGGTGGTTTCTGAACCTGTCGGCATGGCCGCTCTCGGGATGGCCGGCGTGGCGGGAATTGCGCTTTATCGTCGTCGTCAGCAATCGCGACGCGCCACAGCTTAACCTGATCGCAGACGCTTCACCGCTTCGTCTTGCCCGAATAGATACAGCAACACGCGCAACGCTTCCCCGCGCTCGGTTTTCAGCATGGGATCGCGATCGACGATGTATCGCGCTTCGTCCCGCGCCATCTCGAGAAGCGAGCCTTGTTCAGCCAGATTGGCTAGGCGGAATGTTGGCAGACCTGATTGCGCCGTGCCCAGCGCATCTCCAGGGCCACGCAGCCTGAGATCTTCCTCAGCCAGACGGAATCCATCCTCAGTTTCGCGCAATATCGACAGGCGTGCTTTTGCGGTCTCGCTGAGCCCACCATCACCGGCGTAGTAGACCAGCAAACAGCTGGCATCGCGATCACCGCGCCCAACGCGCCCGCGCAGCTGATGAAGCTGCGCGAGGCCGAACCGCTCCGCATGCTCGATAACAATCACTGTCGCGTTGGGCGCATTAACACCGACTTCGATCACGGTCGTCGCCACCAGGATTGAAATGGCGCCATGGTAGAAGCCTTCGACCACGGCCTCTTTTTCGGCCGGTTTCAGCTTGCCGTGAACGAGCCCTACGGCGTCGCCAAATTTTTCGCGCAGACGTGCGGCTCGATCCTCCGCGGACATCATATCCATCGCTTCAGACGGTGCGACGAGCGGGCAGACCCAATAAACCTGTTCGCCTCGAGAAACGGCCCGGCCGATGGCGGTGATAACGCTATCGAGCTTTTGGGCGGGCACGGCGCGCGTCACCACAGGCTTACGACCTGGCGGCTTCTCCTTGATGAGACTCACATCCATGTCGCCATAGGCGGTGAGTGAGAGGGTGCGCGGAATTGGCGTGGCCGTCATCACCAAAAGATCGGCACGTCGCCCTTTCTCTTGCAATTTCAACCGCTGCGCCACGCCGAAGCGATGCTGTTCATCGACAACAACTAAGCCGAGATCGGCGAATGCGACGTCATCGGAAAACAGCGCATGCGTCCCGACGACGAGCGGCACATAGCCTTTCCGGATGCCATCGCGTTTGGCAATGCGCTCTTGGCCTTTGTCGCGACCGGTGACCAAAACGAGCGAGATGTTCAGCCTTTCACATATCGGTTCGAGCGTGTCGTAGTGTTGACGTGCTAAAATCTCCGTGGGCGCCATAAGAGCGGCTTGCGTGCCTGCCTCAATGGCCGTCAGCATGGCGAACAAAGCCACCATGGTTTTCCCCGATCCCACATCGCCTTGGACAAGGCGAACCATTTGCGACGGCGCCGCCATATCCGCCACGATATCGCGCAGGGCATCCTCCTGTCCGCCGGTAAGCTGATAGGGCAGATCGGCACGTGCGGGGCCCGTGAGCGCACCCGTTCCGTGTAACGCTCGCCCTGGCGATGCCCGCCTTTGTGCCCGGATGAGAGAAAGCGCGAGCTGATTGGCCAAAAGCTCATCATAGGCGAGCCGGCGCCGCGCCATGCTGTCGCCCAGCAGCGCCAATCTCGATATCGGTGCGTGGATCTCATCCAGCGCCGCGGCCCAGCCGGGCCACTTTTCTCGCTGAAGAATATCAGGATCTTGCCATTCTGGCAGGGCGGGTCGCGCGGCGAGCGCCCCGGTCACCGCGCGACGCATGACTTTTGCCGTCAATCCTGCCGTGAGCGGATAGAGTGGCTCTATATCAGGAAGGCTGTCCGCTTCATCAGCTTTCAAAATATAATCAGGGTGCGCCATCTGCGGTAGCCCGCGATAGTGCTCGATGCGGCCGCTGATGAGGCGCTTCTCCCCGATGGGCAGTTGCCTGCGTAGAAAGTCGGCTTGGGGTCGGAAAAAAATGAGCGTCAGAAACCCCGTCTCGTCAGAGCAAAGCACTTTCCATGGGATCGTGCTTTTGCCAGGCGGGGGTGGCTCGTGGCTGTCGATATGAACCAGCATCGTGGCGAGGCGATCATCTTCGGCGTCGCCGATCGTTGGCCGATAGGACCGGTCAATGATGCCCGTGGGCAAGGTCAGCACAAGGTCAATCAGCCGTGGGCCCGCGACCTTGGCGATAAGCGTGGCGAGTTTCGGCCCGACACCCTTCAGCGTCGTGATATCGGCAAAAAGCGGGTTGAGGATCGGCGGCCGCATCGCGATGCCTTAGCGCGCTTTGCTCCCCGAGGGCAGACCCATTGGGAGATCAACACAGACGCGGAAGAGGGGGTGGCCACTGGCGTGATACTTCGCTTCAAACGGCGATATTGCCGGCGCAGTTGGAATGAACTCGACGGCTTCGGTTTTAACGCCGGCGTGGCGCAATGCCGCCGCGAATTCCTCCGCATAGATCGCCCAGTTCGTGCGTAGCTCCAACCTACCGCCCAGCTTCAGAAGATCGGGCCAAATGGGCGATCCATGCCAGCGGCGCCCTAAATGCTGCGGCTTCGGCCATGGATTGGGGTAAAGGATATAGTGCAGATCAAGTGCCCAACTGGCCCGCGCTGCGAGCCGCACGATATCGATCAGATCTCCCCGGATCAGGTGACAGTTCGGCGGGGTCGCCTCACGGGCGCGACTCAATCGGTATGCAGATTTATCGATGCCAAAGACGAGGTGCGTGGGGAATGCCAGCGCGAGCTGTCGTGCGCTGTCGCCTGTGCCGCAGCCGGAATCGAATACAATAGCGGCTTGAGGTGCAGCGTTCCGAATGGCGCACATTTTATTGAACGCCGCCCGACTATGGTCGGCGATGGGCTTTTGGAAAGGAACTGCCAAATGGCGATCGATCTGACGCAGTAAGTCGACATGGCAGGCCGTCTGTTTACTGATGACGCGACGAGAGAAACTCTTTGCCTCATTGGACGCCCGATCGTGATCCGCCATGCTGGAGACATCACGACGATTTGAGACGCTCGGCCGCGCGATGCCGCGCCGCCGTGCTGTCGACATCCTCGACGTGGATGAGACCCAGAAGCCGCCGGATAATCATTTCCTCATACGGCTCGCTGGAGACGTCGCTCAACGCAATGACCCACATATCTTCGATCAGCTGGGTCCTCTCGGTGTAGTCGAGTTGTTCCTTCACGACGCGAGAAAAGCCATACATGTCATGCGCTGCGGCCTGCGCTGCTTCGGCGTCAGTGCGGATCTCTTGCGCCGTTGCCCCGTCAATATCGAACTGCCGCCTCAGGATCTTATCGATCAGTTCACGCTCAAGATCGGTATAGTCTTCGTCGGCGCGCGCCGCCTCCACGAGAAGAGCGGCGATGGCCTTGGGAAGCGCGCTTTCATCCGGCGCGGAATCGTTTCGATCACGGCTAAATGACGAGAAAAGCTTGTCGAGCATCAGAGAGGTCCTTTTTTGTTTGCTGCGGCGCTGTCGCCTTGTGACAGCGCGCTAAAACGGATCATCAAAGCGAGCCTTCTCGGCGCGGGCTTTACGAGAAGGGCGCCCTTCTTGCGCCGCAGGGTGAGGCATTACCTTCTCGCGCGCCGGGGCAGGCGGTGAATGATCCGTATAGAGTGATTGTGCTTCTGGGGCTGGCCCGCGTCGTTCCGCAAGAGAGAGAATTTCAATCACAAAGACGCGATCGGCTTTGGCAAAGGTCAGGGTGTCGCCACAGCGAATGCCGAACCCTGGTTTCTCTGTCCGCATCGTTGTTTCATGCCGAGTCACGCGAATGCCGCTCTCGGCAATGGTGCGCCCCGCCAATGATCGGGTTTTAAAAAAGCGCGCGCACCAAAGCCATTTGTCCAAGCGCTGCGAGGGTTCAGCGTCGTGCATTATTCTCCGTCTTCGGCATCAGCTTCAGAAGGAGCATCTTCGTCTGCGTCACTGCCAGATCTGGGCTCTTCTTCCTCTTCATCCGAATCACCTTCCGCCTCTTCTGAGGTGGCTGCTGGGTCAGATGCTTCCGCGGGGCTCTCATCGGGTTCGGGTACGGCAGGGGCTTGCGGCTCTTGCGCGCCGCCGTCTCCACGGGAGGGCACATCAGGGTCGGTGATCGCCTCATCTGCCCCAGCGGAAGTCTCTGTTGGGTCGGTCGTTTCTTCGGAGGCGCTGTTGTCAGGGCCAGATTCCACGGCGGCGCTTGCTGCCTCATCGCGCGCCATCAAATCGTCGAACAAAATGCCCGTCATCCGCTCGCCATTCACGAAGTTCCAAGCGTAGCGGTCATGATAGCTTTTCAGCGGATCGGCTGCGATGACGGCATCGCGATCATGGCCTTTCATCATCTCTGATCGAACGAGTGAGGAGGCTTCGTTTAGAAAGGCGATCAGCTCACGAACGTTCGTGCGGTTTGCGATGGGGCCGTGGCCGGGGACAATTGTCGTATTGCGATCGGCGAGGCCTTCGATCGTGGCGAGTGCCGCGAGCAAACCTTCCACGGATCCACCTGCCTCGAGGTCAATGTAAGGGTAGCGGTCGACGAACATCGTGTCGCCAGCGTGAATGACATTGGCGCGCGGCATGTAAACGATGGCGTCGCCATCGGTGTGCGCGTTGGGCACGTGTGAGACGCGGATTTCACGGTCGTTCCAGCGGAAGGTCGCATTCTCTGAAAACGTGATCACAGGCAGACCGCGATTTGACTGATCGCCTTCCGAAACGGCTGATTCAAGACGGGTGCGGACGTTGTCATGCGCGACAATGGTGGCGCCGGCATCGTAGAACTGCGCATTGCCGCCGGTGTGGTCCCCATGAT
>CAYFHK010000071.1:0-13812 GCA_964342585.1 uncultured Caulobacterales bacterium
AGGCGGAAGCCCTTTTCCGGATCGAATTTCTTCACCGCCTGCATCAGGCCGACATTGCCCTCGGAGATGACTTCACCCGTGGGCAGGCCATAGCCGCGATAGCCCATGGCGATCTTCGCCACGAGACGCAGGTGAGAGGTGATGAGCTGCTGTGCCGCATCAGGGTCGCCATGCTCCTGGAAGCGCTTGGCGAGCATGTACTCCTGATCCTTCTCGAGCATCGGGAATTTCCGGATCTCCGAAAGATACCGCGACAGCCCACCTTCCGGGCTCAACGGCGTGCCCGACGTCGTCGTCAATGCTTTTGCCATGGGTAGTGTCTCGTGCCTCTGGCCCTTGATCGGGGCGGGCCCAGCCCCCTCGTTGGATAGCATATGGGTATTCGTTGGTTGCGGTGAAAGGTTTCAACACGTTCAACGCATGGCTTCGGTTCGAGTCGCACCCGAGTTGTGCGACCGATCGAACACCGCATCTAAACGAGAGTTTCAGGGCAGTTACAAATTGGAAAAAGCGGACTGGAGCTTCGTGAAATCCGATGGCGGGGCGGTTTTGAATTCGAGGGGCTCACCGGAAACCGGGTGCTCGAACGCCAAGATTGCCGCGTGGAGGGCTTGGCGCTTGAATTTTGCCACCACTTTGAGGGCCGCTTCGGCCGCATCATCCTCTGGCCTGAGACCCGGAATTCCGGGGCGGCCATAGGTTTGGTCCCCGACGAGCGGGTGGCCAATATGGCTCATATGGACGCGGATTTGATGGGTGCGGCCGGTCTCAAGCTGGCATTCCATCAGCGAGGCCACCGCATCGCCGGGCATTTTGGCGCGGCCGACACCGTAGGGCGCGAGGCGCTTGAAATGCGTGATCGCTTCTTTGCCCTCGGGTCGGTCCCACCCCACCACCGACATCTTCTTCCGGTCGCCGCCCGCGCGGGCGAGGGGCAGCTCGACGGTGCCGACCGTCGGTCGCGGGCTGCCATGGACAATCGCCAGATAGCGCCGGTCGAGATCGTGGGCGGAGAAGAGATCGCGCAGACCTTGATGCGCGCGATCGGATTTTGCGACCACCATCACGCCGGAGGTTTCCTTATCCAGGCGGTGGACGATCCCCGGGCGGATCACCCCGCCAATGCCCGACAGCGTGTCACCGCAATGGTGGAGGAGGGCGTTGACGAGCGTCCCGGTCCAATTCCCCGCGGCCGGGTGCACCACCATGCCGGCCGGTTTGTCGATGACGATGAGGTCGTCGTCTTCGAACAAAACGGAGAGGGGGATGTCTTCGGGCTTGGGCGTTGCGTCCTCTGGCGGGGGCGGGGTGAGGATGTAGGTCTCGCCGGGGCGCAGCTTCCATTTGGGGTCAGTGAAGACCTCGCCGTCGCGGGTGAGGGCGCCGCCTTCGATGAGCGCCTTCACGCGGGCCCGCGACAAATCCTCCGCGTGGTCAGCCATCCACTTGTCGAGGCGGGCGCCGGCGTCGTCATCTTCGATGTGGAAAGTATAGGGTTCGGTCATGGCCGAAAGGGAGGTGCGCGCGGCGCCGTTTCCTGTCAAATGCCCTGACGATGAATGATCCCGATGTGAACAAAGAAGGCCATTACCCAGGGCCCGCTGGCGAAACGAACCTCGCCGTTTTGAAGGGCATCACCGTTGGCCTGGGCATTTTGCTGGTGATCGGCACGGCGTTGGTGGCGGTGTTGATCGCCTTTCGCGATGACGAACCCGCCGGCTTTGATGAGGACAATCCGCTGGCCCTGCCCATGGCCGAGGGCGAGGATGTGATCTCGGTATCGACCACCGACCAAGAGATCGTGATCAGCATCGGGCAGGGCGATCAGGTGGACAGAATTGTGATTTTGGATCCGCAAACAGGGGCCCAGCGCGAGGTCCTTCCGGCTGTGACAAAAAGGTAACCGACAACCAGCAGTCGCCCTCTTTTCTAATCGGATTGGCCCCCCATTTCTCTGTCAGGTCGCGCAAGCGACTGCGGGGCGCCACTTCCCCCCTCGTTCCCCTCGACGGCGCCCCGCCCCTCCCCCAGGGGGCCCATTTCCCAGATCAGACAGGTTCGTCGGCAGGGCCTTTGCCATAGGCCACGACAGGTTTTTTCGGCCGTTGGACCCGCCACGCGTCGATGGCGAAGACGCCGACCGCCACCCAGATGAACGCGAAGCAAATCATGTGACCGGTGGTGAAGGCTTCACCCGTCAGTAGGCCGATAATGAATTGCAGCGTCGGGCCGATGAACTGCAGGAAGCCGACAGTGGCCAGCGTCAATCGCCGCGCGCCAATCGCAAACAGCACCAGCGGCACCACCGTTACGGGGCCCGCAAGGGTGAGGAGCGCCAGCAGCGCGGGGCTCGCCGCCTCGATTGTCGTATCCGTCGCGCCGATGAGGTAGACGAGGTACATTAAGGCGATCGGCGACAGCAGCAGGGTTTCGATAAACAGCCCCGGCATCGCCCCGATATCTGTGCGTTTACGGATATAGCCATACGCAGTGAAGGTGATTGCAAGGGTGAGGGCGACAAACGGGAATTGCCCGCCGGAGATCGTCAGCACGGTGACACCGATGGCCGCCAGGATCACAGCGACGACCTGGCCCGCACGCAAACGCTCGCCCAGCACGGCGACGCCCACCAGCACATAGATGAGCGGGTTGATGTAATAACCAAGGCTCGCCTGGAAGATCTTCGCGTTTTGAACGGCGATGATATAGATTAGCCAATTCGTCGCGATACAAACGGCCGCAAGGGCGAGGACGCGCAGGACCTTTGGGTTGCGGAGCCCTTTCGCAACGTCGGGCCATTGGTGACGCAGGCTGATGATCAAGGCGCCAAAGGGCACCGAGAAGAGGATACGCGCAACGAGCACCTCTTGCGCCGCGATGGCGGTGATCGTCAGCAGGTAAAGCGGCAGCCCACCCCAGAGCACATAGGCCCCGATGGCCGAGAGCACGCCGAGCTTCACGTCACTTTGCGATGAGAGGTTTTGCGTCATCCGGGGCCCTTAGGCCGATGACGTTATGGGCGCCATTCCGTTTTTGGCGTGACTATTTCACCCCTTCGCCCATTTCTTCTCAAGCGCGCGGCGCAGCATGCGCACATTGCGGCGGTTCGCTTTGAAGAGGGCGTCGAAAGCGTCACCGGCGAGGGGGATCGAGCCGACGATGGCATCGATAAAGACGTTGATGCCCATGCGCACGAGCACGCTGAGCGGCGCACCGATGCGCGCGGCCTCGATAATGGTGAAAACCGACACGGCGCCCATGATGAAGTCGCCAATGCCGGGGATGAGCCCGATGAGGGAGTCGAGCCCAAAACGAAAGCCGAGGATCGAAAAGCGCGAATCGAGGAGGTCGGCGAAGCGTTCGAGCCGTTCGAGCTCCGCTTCGCCGGGGCGATCTTTTTCGATGATCACGTCATCGGCGCTGTACCGATAAGTCTCGCGCTGCATGCCGCCCTGGCCCCCAAACCGCGCCGTCTAGCGGCGTGCAATGATCCACACGGCATGAATAATGCCGGGGATATAGCCAAGCAATGTCAAAACGATGTTGATCCAAAATTGCGGCTTGATGCCTTCCTGCAAGAAAACACCGAGCGGCGGCAGAAGGACCGACAGGATAATGCGTAACACGTCCATTTTGGTTCTCCGTAAATCTGTGACGGAGAATGAACGCGCGATCCCGCGATGGGTTGCATCGTCGCACAGGGCGGGCACGGAAGGTGCCGCACCCTGATGCGCGCTGTTTTACGCGGCTTTCGCTTCGATCAGGCCGCGATTGAGGAGAAGCTCCGCAATCTGAACGGTGTTGAGCGCTGCGCCTTTGCGCAGATTATCCGACACCACCCAGATGTTCAGCCCATTCTCGATTGTCGGGTCGACGCGCACGCGGCTGATGAAGGTCGCGAAATCGCCGACGCATTCGACCGGCGTGACATAGCCGCCATCTTCGCGCTTATCGATGACGAGACAGCCCGGCGCCTCACGCAGGATGGCGCGCGCTTCTTCGTCGTCGATGGGGTTCTCGAACTCGATGTTCACCGCTTCTGAGTGACCCACGAAAACCGGCACGCGGACCGCCGTGGCGGTCAGCTTGATCTTGGGGTCGAGGATCTTCTTGGTTTCGGCGACCATTTTGAATTCTTCTTTGGTCGAGCCATCTTCCATGAAGACATCGATGTGCGGGATCACGTTAAACGCGATCTGCTTCGTGAACTGCGCCGGGGTCGGATCGTCATTGACGAAGATGCCCTTGGTCTGGGTGAACAGCTCATCCGCGGCATCCTTGCCCGCGCCGGACACGGATTGATAGGTCGACACCACCACGCGCTTGATTGTCGCGCGATCGTGCAGCGGCTTGAGCGCCACCATGAGCTGCGCGGTGGAGCAATTCGGGTTGGCGATGA
Organism: uncultured Caulobacterales bacterium; assembly: GCA_964342585.1. GTDB lineage: Bacteria > Pseudomonadota > Alphaproteobacteria > Caulobacterales > Parvularculaceae > Parvularcula. Next base: position 4,400 of record CAYFHK010000071.1, read on the forward strand.
TGTTCCGCTTACGGAATCCCTCAACGGCGTCGGCATTCACTTCCGGCACGATGAGAGGGACATCCGGGTCGAGCCGGAAGTGGGAGGAGTTGTCGATGACGATGCAGCCCTTGGCTGCCGCCTTCGGCGCATACTCAGCCGAGATCGACCCGCCGGCGGCGAAGATCGCGATGTCGGCGCGCGCAAAATCGAACTGGGCAAGATCCTCACATTTGAGGGTCTTGTCGCCATAAGAGACTTCGCGCCCCAAAGACGAGCGAGAGGCGAGGGCGATAATCGTCGTCGCCGGGAACAGCCGCTCTGAGAGAATGTTCAGAACTTCATGGCCCACCATTCCGGTGGCCCCCACGACGGCAACGGTCAAACCCACGTCGATCTCCTTTGTGTAAACGGGGCGCTGCAAGGCAGCAAAATAGCACGGGCACATGCGCGCGAAGGGCCCGCCCGTCAAGGGGTGGGGGAGAGCGGCTTAAATCTGGCGACGCAGCTCTGCGAGCATAATGGAGAGGATCTCGCGATGCCCACCGCGCGGGGTCGCCCATTCACAATCGCAGATGTCGAAGAGCCGTTCGAGCTCGGCATCTGAATACTTTGGCTTGATCGCCTCTTCCATGAAGGCGGCGAAAGCCTGCTTTGTTGGCGGTTTGTACCCGGTATTCGCGAAGATGTCTTGGAAGCGCGTCTCAAAATCCGGATGCTCATCCATCGCGCCTTGTTGGAACATGATGAGCATCATCATGCGAAAATCGTCCGAGGGATTGAGTTTGGCCATCGTTAGTTGCTCGTTGGGAAGGCGGTGATCACCGCCGGGCGATTTCTTCCTCCACATATTGAAGGATCACATCGATGAGGCCGAGCACTTGCTCTGGATCTTCTGGGATAACTGAGCAACCTGCCTCCTCCAGCGCAGCGGCGCGTTCCGCCGGGCTCAAGTCGTCCTTGAGGAGTCGTTGTAGGAAGGTCTCCAGCAGGCGGAGTTCGGCAAGCTGATAGAGCGGCAGCTCCGCAAGAAGCACGTTGTCGATTGTGCCGTGGTCTTTCAAGAAGTCGCGGTAGAATAGTCCACCGAGGCGAGTCCTAATTTCTCGCGAAACCAAAGATTTTTTTGCCATAGATCATTCTACATAAGCTGTAATGACCCGATAACCGCGCGGAATATTGGGATCATGTTTGATAATCACTATAACACGACGTGCAGCTCTAATTCGCGGCCTACCCAAACCGCGCGCAGCTGCCAATCTGCCAACCGATCGGTTAAAGGTCGATCTAACTTCAACTCTGCCTCGAGCTTCACCTGATGCAACGGTCCGAACCAGTCTCCTGTTGTTGGATAAGGTTGATCTTACAAGCCGATTTGCTGCTTCGAGACTTTGGAATGTTGAAGCCTGGAAGAGGCGTCTGGCAGTGATGGCTCGAATCGGCTTCCCTATGCGGGGTAGTCTCTCGGCAACTCGGACTGGAAACTGCTCTGTCCTGATGCGTCTAATGAGAAACTGATCCGACTTCCCAACATGCATGCGAATCGCGTGTCCGCCATTCGCCTCTTCGTCTTCCAGTCGAAGGAGCGGCCGCCCGTAGGGCCCATCCGCGTCGGTCCATTGTCCGCCGTTGGGATTGCCAGCGGGTACGCGCGGCTGGTCGGGGTTGAAGCCCGCTTTCAGCCACAGGTGCAGGCGGATGAGTTTTAGATAGAGGGCCGTTTCTGATACAGCGAAGCGCAATCTGCGAAAGTCGTCCGCATTTCGATCATTCTCTGGATGCGCCGACACGATGCCCACTTTTCCATCACAAGACGGCCAAAGCTTATGGCCTGGCGAGGGCGTGAGGATAAGTTCGTGGGCGTTCCGTTATCTTGGCAAGACAGAGTCGTCAGAGCCGGAGGGGGCTCAATACTGCGCGGCGTCTTTCGGGATGGTTTGATCAGGCAAAGCCGGTGGCGGGGCGTTGTCTTCCTCGGCCACCTCTTCCTCTTCGATCATGACCGAGGGGGCGCGGGGCTCGACGGCGAGCTCTTGGGGCCCGCGCGCCTCCATCCGCGACTGCCATTCGACATAGGCGAGCGCGACAAGCGTCGAGAGCGCGACGAGGGCAATCGCATAGGCGCGCATGGCGAGGCTGGCCCTTTCTTGCCAACGATCCCTCCTCGCTAGGCCTTCCTGGGTAAGCAAAAAGTAAAAGTCGCGCCCCTAGACGCTGCCTCAGAATTTCCCGAATTGCGCGCTCGCGTCCGCCCGTAAACCTTGTTAAACCATAACGGCCGGAGGCGCGGCAGGGTTTTGGCGGCCGAGTGGGCCCTTCGACGAAAGCGGAAGAACGACTATGGCAGATGCGGGCGCGGTGACAGGCACGGCGGTGGTGACGGGCGAGCTTGGTCACGATCTTTCCATTTGGGGCATGATCCAGAGCGCAGACATCGTCGTGCAGGCGGTGATGTTGGGCCTCGCGCTGGCCAGCGTGTGGACCTGGGCGATCATTATCGACAAATCGATGACCTTTGGGCGGCTGAAGTCCAAGGCGCGGAAGTTCGAGGATCAATTTTGGTCGGGTAAGCCGCTCGATGACCTTTTCCGCCGTACGCAAGACAAGGCCGATCATCCGCTCGCGCGGGTCTTCGTCGCCGCGATGGAAGAATTTGGTCGCACCACGCAAGCTGGCGGCAATCCGCGCCTGACGCTGTCGACGCAAGAGCGCATCGACAAGGTGATGGGCGTGACCGTGAACCGCGAGATTGAAAAAGTGCAGAGCCAGCTTTCGGTGCTCGCCACCATCGGGTCGGCGGCGCCTTTCGTGGGCCTCTTTGGGACGGTTTGGGGGATCATGAACGCCTTCACCGGGATCGCCGCGAGCGGGGATGCGAACCTCGCCGTTGTGGCGCCGGGCATCGCCGAAGCGCTGTTCGCAACGGCCCTCGGCCTTGTGGCCGCGATCCCGGCGGTTGTGGCCTATAACCGCTATTCGGCGGCGGTGAACTCCTACGCCGTGCGGCTTGAAAGCTTTGCCAACGAATTCTCCGCGATCCTTTCTCGCCGTATCGACGGGCAGGCTTAACCCATGGCTGGCGGCATCAAAGTCGGCGGCGTACGCGGCCGCACCCAACCCATGGCGGAGATCAACGTCACGCCCTTTGTGGACGTGATGCTGGTGCTCCTCATCATTTTCATGGTGACCGCGCCGTTGTTGACGGTGGGGATCGAGGTGGATCTGCCCGAAACCGACGCCGAGGCGATCACCGATCCGGGCGAACCGCTCGCAGTTACCGTCTCCGCCGATGGTACGATCTTCGTGCAAGAGACAGAGATCGAATACGACAATCTCGTCCCGCATCTGACGGCCGTCGTGAATGCGGGCTATGACCAGCGGATCTATGTGCGCGGTGACCGAACGGTTGCTTATGACGATGTCGCGCGGGTCATTGGCCGGCTCAACGCGGCCGGGTTCACTAGTATCGGCCTGGTGACGGAGTAGGGGCCGTGATGGGTGCGGCCTCCCCATCATATCCGGCAGTGGCGGCGCCCTTCTCAGGCTCAGCTGGACGGGGGCGCGTGCGATGACCCGTGGGCTGAGCATTATCGTTTCGTTCTGCTTGCACGTGCTCGTCGCCTTCGCGTTGGTGACGGAGTTCCTGCCCTCGCGCGAAGAGTCGATCTACATCCCGCCCGTGCCCATCGAGGTGATCACCGAGGCGGAGCTGTCAGACATGCTCTCCGTGCCCGAGACGCGCATTGAAGAAGAGCCGGTCAGCGAAGTGGCACCAACGCCCGAGCCTGAACCGACGCCAACGCCGCAGCCGGACCCAGAGCCGACCCCTACGCCTGAGCCATTGCCCGCCGCGACGCCGGACCCCGAGCCCACGCCTGAACCGGAGCCGGAACCCGCGCCTCAGCCCACCCCGGAGCCTGAGCCGCAACCTCAGCCGCAGCCACAACCAGAGCCAGCGCCGCAGCAGCCTCAGCGACAAGAGCCCCGATTGGATCTGGGCGCGCTGGCCGACAGCCTCGTTGATCTGGACCCGGACAAACAAGAGCGCACCCGGCCGGCAGAGGTGAGTGACACCGCGGCCATTGGCGAGCGCAATCAGCAGCGTGTGGGGCTGGGTGATCGGCTCACCGCACGGGATGAAGACCTCCTCCGCGCCAAGCTTTATCAATGTTGGAACCGCGACGTCGGGGCGCCGAATGCGAGTGAGTTGGTGGTAGAGGTGAACATCTTCCTCAACCGCGACGGCACGCTGGAGCGCACCCCTGTGGTGCTCAACGACGATACGATTAACCGCTCGGGCAATCCTTATTGGCGGGCGGCGCGCACCCGCGCGGTGGCGGCGGTGCAGGCCTGCGCACCGTATGATTTTCTTGACCCGTCTCGGTATGACAGCTGGCGCGAGATCACGTTCAATTTCGATCCTGAGGATGCATAAAACGTCATGAACCCATCCGCTAACGACGGTTCTGTTTTTCGCGCGTCTGCGCTATTTCGTTTAGCAGGTCATTATTCGGAGTTGCGCATTTTCATGAAAACTTGGTCGGCCTTTGCCCGTTACGTCCTCGCTGCCGCCGTGATGGCTGTGGTGGCCGTTCCTGCCATCGCTCAGGCGCAAGAGACGCCGCGGATCGATATCACGCGCGGCCGGTCGGAGCCGATGCCCGTGGCGATCCCCACCTTTCTGGTGCCCGGCGGTGGCCTTGATGGTTTGAGTGCGGAGATTACCGACGTCATCGAGGCGGATCTCGAGCGCTCTGGGCTCTTCGCGCCCATCGACGAGCGGGCTTTCGTCGAGCGGCTCGAAAGCATCAATGTGAAGCCGCGTTTTGCGGATTGGCGCGCCATCAACGCCACAGTGCTCGTGGCCGGCGAGGTGACGGCGCAGGCCGATGGCCGCGTGCAAGTCGCCGCGCGCCTGTGGGATGTGAATGGCAGCCAGCAGCTTGGCACGATCGCGTTCAAGACGCCCCAAGACAATTGGCGCCGCGCCGCGCACAAAGTGGCGGATTTCGTCTATTCAACCCTCACCGGTGAAGAAGGCTATTTCGACACGCGCATCGTCTATGTCGGTGAAACGGGCCCCCGCGATGACCGCACGAAACGTCTGATGATCATGGATCAGGACGGCGCCAACCCCGCGATCCTGACCGATGGCCTCGATTATGATGTGCTCACGCCGCGCTTTTCTCCGAGCCGTCAGCAGATCGCCTATATGGCGCTGTTCGACGATAAGCCAGCGCAGGTCTTCCTATTCAATCTTGAGACCACCGAACAAGAAGCCCTTGGCAGTTTTAGCGGCATGACCTTCTCGCCGCGCTTTACGCCCGATGGTGAGCGTGTGCTCCTCTCCATTGAAGAGAACGGCAACTCCGACGTCGCGATGATGGATTTGCGGACGCGGCGGATGCAGCGCCTAACCAGCAACCCGGCCATCGATACCTCGCCGTCCATGTCGCCAGACGGGTCGCAAATTACCTTCGCGTCCGACCGCGGCGGTAGTCCGCAGATCTATGTGATGGATGCAGACGGGCAAAACCAACGGCGCATCACTTTCGGGGACGGGGTCTACTCAACCCCCGTCTGGTCGCCGCGCGGAGATTTGATCGCTTTCACCCGCCAATACAGAAGTCGTTTTTACATTGGTGTTGTGCGCCCTGACGGCACCGGTGAGCGGTTATTGACCGAGAGTTATTTGGATGAGGGGCCGACGTGGTCGCCAAATGGCCGGGTGATCATGTTCTTCCGCGAGACGCGTCCTGGCGGCCCTGTCGGCCTCTACTCCGTTGATTTAACAGGACAAAATTTGCGCCAGGTGCCCACCGCGACAGAGGCCTCAGACCCTGCGTGGTCGCCGCCCCTGGATTAAATATTCAACACCCAGGTCTCGGGCCTTTTGGCTTTATTGAAAGCGTCACGTTTGCTCGCTATCTTGGCCCCGTTTAGCGAAATTTGGCGTATACCTTAAATTCGTCTAAGTTTTGGCTATACTGAGGGTAATCTAACGGGCCATCTTGTGATGCCCACAAGAGGGGGGTTCGGCGGAGGTCCGCCGAGCCTGACAAGTTTAAGGCAGGCAAATCGGAGCATCTGAATTATGTTGAAAGCCGTTCTTCGTCAAAGTGTTGTGGTCGCATCGATCGCAGTGCTGGCGGCGTGTGCATCGACCCCGGACGAAGAGGTGGCTGAAGTCACCCCGGCGCCGGTGGCAACGCAGCCATCTGGCCCCATTCCTGGATCTTATGAAGATCTGCAAGCGAATGTCGGTCACCGCGTGTTCTTTGGCTATGACCAATACAATCTGACCAATGAAGCCCAGGCCGTGTTGCGGCGCCAGGCTGCGTGGCTCACCGAATATCCGGAAACGCGCATTCGCCTCGAAGGCAATGCTGACGAGCGCGGCACCCGTGAGTACAACTTCGCGCTGGCCGCTCGTCGCGCCAATGCCGCGAAAGCCTATCTCGTGGGCCTCGGTGTCGACGCATCGCGCATCCAGGTGATTTCAAACGGCAAAGAGAAGCCGATCGATCCGCGTTCGACCCCAGAAGCCTGGGCGCAAAACCGGAACGCCACCACGGTTCTGCTGACCACCGTCGGCTCATAAGCCGCGCGCGCCAATTCGGCGCGAGCGAAAGCTGAACAACGAAAAACCCGGCGGGTGACCGCCGGGTTTTTTCTTGGGCATCTCTTGTAAGGTCGCGCTAAGCGGTGTCGGTTTCGTCAGTTAGCTGAATATGCCCGCGCCGAGCCGCATCGAGCGCCAAGCACCGAAGCGCGGAGGCAAGATTGCCCTCCCGCGCCAAGTCGGTTTCGACGATGAGTTCACTGGTCGCGATCCCGCGATAGGCCGCCAGCGCATCGAGCGCCGCCCAAAAGGACGGCTCCAGCGCAACGCTGGTGCGATGACCCTTCACGGTGACCGAGCGTTTGATCAGATGTCGCGCGCCCAGTTGTCGAGGCCGTGCTGACGGATCCGCGTTGCCGCGATATTCATGCCGTCAAAGCAGCCGGCGATATGCGCCATCGCCTCGGAATCGGTGTCCGTCGCCTCAACGCCAAGGGCAGCGTAGAGCTCAGAAACATCGATCCCCTGCGCATAGCAAAACTGTGCGAGGGCCAAACGGACGCGGCTATTGGACGGTTTGTCGGCCATGAATTTCTCCCAGCTCGGATGATATGTCGAACATGCGAGCAGATCTCGCAAGGCTCATGCCACAGCTCAACCGCGCTGAAAATATCAGGATCATAGAAGTCCGAGGGATTTAAAGCTCGCATGGCTGCCGCGCCCAATGATCAGGTGGTCATGCACCTCGATGCCCACCGCGGTGGCGGCCATTTCGATGCGCTTGGTCATATCGATATCGGCGCGCGAGGGCGTGGGATCGCCTGAGGGGTGGTTGTGCACCAGGATGATGGCGCTCGCGTTCAAGGTGAGGGCGCGTTTGACCACCTCGCGCGGATAAACCGGTGTGTGGTTCACCGTGCCGGTCTGTTGTGTCTCATCGGCGATGAGGGTGTTCTTGTGGTTGAGAAACAAAATGCGGAATTGCTCCACCTGTTCGTAGGCGGAGGAGGCCTGGCAATAGTCGAGGAGTTGTTTCCAGGAGGAGATGACGGGTCGGTCGAGGACCGCCGCGCGCGTGAGGTGAAGAGCGGTGGCGCGGACGAGCTTAAACTCATCTACCACCCGGTCGGTGACGGCGAGGGGTGGCTTTCCTTCCGTCTCGATACGAACGGTTTTCAGCCGATCGGGCGGGGCGGAGAGGACGTCTGCGAGCGACCCGAAAGTGTCGATCAAATGCTTGGCCAGCGGCTTCACGTCCCGGCGCGGAATGGCGTTGAACAAGAGGAGCTCGAGAAGCTCATAATCCTGTACGCCTTCAATGCCGCCACGGCGAAAACGCTCGCGAAGGCGCGCACGGTGACCGGCATAATGCGGTTGATCGGCCAAGGCTGTCTCCCCCGAGCGCCTGCCGTCAGCCCGCTTGGCCGAAGGGCGGACGGTCGAGCCCCTTGGGCGAGCGTGTGAAGACCTCAAAGCCATCCGCTGTCACCCCGATCGAGTGCTCGAATTGCGCGGTCAGGGATTTGTCCCGCGTGACAGCTGTCCAGCCATCCTTCATCATACGGACATCCGGTTTGCCGGCATTGATCATCGGCTCGATGGTGAAGAACATCCCTTCAACCAGCGGCGTGTCCGGCGTTTTGTGCACCCGGCCGATGGCGTCGCGATACTCGCCATAGTGGACAACGTTCGGGGCGTTGTGGAAGCGACGGCCAAGACCATGGCCGCAGAAATCGCGCACCACAGAAAAGCCCGCAGCTTCGGCATGGGTTTGGATCGCCATGCCAATGTCGCGCAGCGTGGCGCCTGGTTTGACCACCTCGATGCCCTTCCACATCGCTTCGAAGGTGACGTCGGTGAGGCGCTGCGCCTTCACCTTGGGCTCGCCGACGTAATACATTCGGCTCGTATCGCCGTGCCAGCCATCGACGATGACGGTGACATCTATGTTTGCGATGTCTCCATCTTTCAGGGCTTTGGGCCCAGGGATGCCGTGGCAAATCACGTGGTTCGGCGAGATGCACAACGCATGGCGATAACCGCGATAGCCAATCGTCGCCGAGGTGGCGTTATGATCCATGACGAATTCATACGCCATGCGATCCAACGTTTCCGTGGGGACCCCTGGAGCCACCTCACCAGTCAACATATCTAAGCATTCAGCCGCGAGACGACCGGCGATCCGCATGCCCTCAAAATCTTCGGGGCGGTGAATGGGGATCGTCCGCGACTCTGGCGCAAGTTCAGCCGTATCGTGTTCCATGGCAGGGAACATAGGCGAAACCGGCGGCAGATGACAGGGTATGGTCGTACCGCGGATGAAGATGGAGATGTGTCGCGATGAGGGGTGTGGCGGCGATATTGCGCTGGAGCGGGCTGGCGGTGCTTACCGTGCTCGTTGCCTTGGCTGCGATCGGCCTTGTGGGGCACCTCCGCGCTATGGGAACTGAGCCCATCTATAAGATGGTGGAAGTGGCGCCGGGCCGGGCCCTCCACGCGGGCTGCGAGGGGCCGGTGGGCGCGCCGCCGGTCATCTACGATGCTGGGGCCTTCGGCATCTACGCCGATGGCTGGTGGGTAAAAGAGGCGCTCAAAAGCGATTTTCGCGTCTGCCTCTATGACCGTGCGGGCATGGGGCAGAGCGACGCGGTGCCTGATGGCGTTGCGCCGTCGCCTGATTTCCACGTTGAGGACATGCGCCGCTTGGCGAGTTCGCTCGATCTTGCGCCGCCTTACTACATCGTGGGGCATTCGATGGCAGGGCTGCGGCTGCATGCCTATGCCGCGCTTCACCCGGAAGACCTGGCCGGGCTCGTCTTTGTCGACGCTGCAGCCCCAGAGCGCCTGCGTGACGTTAATGTCGAGCGGTTCG
>CAYFHK010000072.1:0-13609 GCA_964342585.1 uncultured Caulobacterales bacterium
AATCCCGCCGATGACCTTTCATTTTCCAGGATTGCCAACAAACCGCGGCGCGGCCTTGGCGACAAAGCGATGCAAACCCTCGCCGTAACGGCTCGCGCGATGCAGACCTCGCTCGTTGAAGCAGCTCAACATCTTCTGGCAACGGATGAGCTACGCGGCAAAGCGAAAACGTCCCTTTCAGCGTTTCTCGATTCGTTGAATGCATGGCGCACACAAATGAAATCAACACCGCCTGGCGAGCTGGCCGAGCGCATCCTAGAAGACTCTGGGTATACTGATTTTTGGCGACAAGCCAAAAGCGTCCAAAGTGCCGGAAAGCTCGACAACTTGAAAGAACTTGTCCAAGCGGCCGGTGAATTTGAAAGCTTAGAAGGCTATCTGGATCACGTCAGTTTGGTGGCAGAGCGCGCAGCGAATGACGGCGACGGCGCCGTCTGGCTGATGACATTGCACGCAGCAAAAGGCCTCGAATTCCCAATCGTCTTTTTGCCAGGATGGGAAGAGGACGTGTTCCCGTCGAGCCGGTCAATCGACGAGAAGGGCAAGGCCGGGTTAGAGGAAGAGCGTCGCCTCGCTTACGTCGGCATCACCCGCGCTCGAGAATCCTGTCGGATCAGTTTCGCTGCAAATCGACAAGTCTACGGACGATGGCAGTCATCAATCCCCTCTCGGTTCGTGGATGAATTGCCCGAGGAGCACGTCGATGTCGTGTCTGAGCCTGGGCTTTATGGCGCATCAGCGAAAGATCTGCCTGCCTATTCTCGTTTTGACGCAGACTATCTTAAAACGGAAGGGTCGACCTACGACACGCCAGGTTGGCGACGCGCGCGACGCGCAAATACGCCGTCAGCTGCGCCGCAAATCGAAGCCGCCGCGACCCTGATTGCGTCCTCCGCGCCAGGCGAGAGCACTTTTGAGTTGGGCGACCGCGTCTTCCATCAGAAGTTTGGCTACGGAAAGGTTTTAGGCGGCGAAGGCAATAAGCTGGAGATTGCCTTCGAAAAAGCGGGCACGAAAAAGGTGATCGCAACCTTCTTAAAGGCCGCCGATGCCGTGTAACCGGCACGATGCGCGCCTCTGCGTTGTGATCTTTACCATGAAGGCGGCGTTAACCCATGCGCAAGTGAGAAATTGCGCGGCTCTGATGCCGGCCGGTCACGCGCATACGCGCGTCCGTTAACCACGTTTGGCAATGGCTCTTTAGCCAATCCCGGGAAGAATGGCTTCGCGCGGCGTAGTGCGCCTGGAGACATGCCCGAGTAAGGCTATGAAATTTTTGAGCGATGCATTAACGCGGATCTTTGGCGGCCTTCTAAATGAGGAGGCACCTTGGCGTGCGTTTTCGAAACGGTCAGACGGCAATGTGGCGATTTGGTTCGCGATGCTGCTGTTGCCAATGCTCGGCTTCTCTTTTGGCGCCTTGAAATTTGCCGAGATGTCGAGCTTCCGATCAGACATGAATGATGCGCTGGAAGCATCTGCCCTGGCCGTGGCAAGGCGCGCGGCAGCGCTTGGCGTCGATCCATGTACGCTATCTGAGAATTCAGATGGGACGATCCAAAACCAAGACGCGTTCGATACGCTGACGACTTATGGGCAAGAATTCTTTTTACGGAACTTTGCCCGCGCCGATAACATTTTCGGTGATAAAACCCTTACACAGAACTTTAACCCGGAGAACCACGTTACCTTTTCTGTGGGCTGTTCGACCGTGCGCGCCACGTCGAGCGCTTATCTTGATATGGGCTCGATCCTTTCGGAATTCTTCGAAGTGTCGGCCATTCCTGTTGGCCGCACAACAGAAGTCTCTCTGCCGGGCGCTGGCCGCGTTGAGCTGGCTCTCGTGCTCGATGTCACCGGCTCCATGGATTGGTGCCCCACCCCTTCTGGCGGTAATTGTGGCTCGAACAATCGCATGAAGGCACTTAAAGATGCCGCAGGCGACATGCTCGATTCGCTCTATGGGCCGGGCGACGATATTGTGAACAATTTCGTCCGTGTTGCGATCGTTCCATTTAACACAGGTGTGAATGTCGGGCCAGAGAGCTTTTTCTACGGCAGCGGTGGCGGCGTCACTAGTGACGGGCTCTCGTGGATCGACACCGAGGCTGAAGCGTTTTGGCATGGCGCGAACTTCTTCCACGTTGAATATGATGACAGCAGCGGTGCGTCGAATTCGGGTAATTGGTTCGACATCGACCCAGACCGTAAAGTGAACCATTTTGACCTCTTCAACAGCATTGATGAGGACTACGCGGAATGGAAGGGCTGCGTTGAAGCCCGCCCCTTCCCGCTGGACGAGGTAGACGCGGAACCCGGCACCGCCTTTACCGAAACCGATTATAACGCGGCGCGGACAAAACCGTCAGATCTCACAATTCCGGACGATGTGACGTCTTCTGTCATCTCACGGATCAATATGGCGTGGAACGATATTCCAACGATCCCAAGCCATTACACGTTGGCCGAGCTTGCAGACCCGGCGAATACAAAATTTGTTCCGTGGTTCGTACCGGATGAACCCGACTGCTATTACGGCGCATGCGGCGGCTACGAGAGCCAAAGCGGCTGGCAACGCGACTTCTTTAGCGGCAATTGGTGGGACGCCGAAGACTTTCCTGCGAACATTCTTGATGGCCCGGATAGCGACTTTGGCGATTACGAAGACTGGTACCAGAACCGCTACTTCGTTCTTGACTATAAGTACACAAACGTTCGCAACGGCACACGTGATTCATCCGAACCCTATCGGAACTTATTGATGCACTACCGCAATGTGTACCATGAGAACATCGTGGTCGCAGGCGATATCGTTTCGGGCGGAAAAGCAGATTGTGGACAAGGGATTTTTTCATTCGGCTACGATTCTTCCAACGCTGCCGATATGGTGGAAATCATCAATCGCTTTGGCGCTTATGAATGTCGCGAAGGCGAATACTTTCTCCGTCAGGCCTATCCTGGGATCTGGAATGAAACGACGCAGACCTATGACGGCAAATACGACGACGTCTATGCGTATTCCAGCACAAGTGATGAGACCTCTACGCGCGAAATCGCCTCGCAAGGGCCGAACTACAACTGTTCAACCCCGATCCTACGGCTGACCAATCGCAAGAAAGATATCACCGATCACCTCGACAAGCTCATTCCCGGTGGCGGTACGAATGTCTCCGTCGGCGCGGCTTGGGGCTGGCGCGTCCTATCGAACCGGGCACCTTTCGTCGATGGCACTGATCCGAATACGCTAGAGGGAAAACGTTGGCGGAAATTCATGGTCCTGATGACCGATGGTGAGAACAGCCTGACGCCGCTCTCTAACCATAATGACTCCTACTTCGGCGCATATGGCTTCTTGTCTGAAGACCGCCTCGGCATCAATTCCGACAGCGGCAGGTCAACACGGGCGGATGAGTACGAGGCCGAGTTCGACAATAAAATGATCCGCATTTGTCACCGTGCACGGATGGACGGGATCAAAGTCTTCTCCATCGGTTTCGCCATCCAAGCCGGCGGCGCAATCGAACAGGCGCTGAAAGCCTGCGCGATTGAAACGGATGCCTATTTCCGCGCCGATAATGCGTCAGAGTTGAACGAAGCGTTCGGAAACATCACCGATCAAATCGTCGAACTGCATATCTCGGGGTAAGGCGGCACATGATGCGATCCATCTTACGCATATGCGCTGCCCTTCGACGAAAATCCGACGGGTCAACGGCGATTGAGACGGCTTTCATCTTGCCGATTTTCTTCGCGCTCGTTTTCTCGTGCTTCGAGATCGGTTTTTTGTTTTTCCGCCAGGCGGTCGTTGAAGATGCGGTTTATTCAGCCGCGCGAACAATCCGTGTGGGTCAAGCCGTCAGTGCCGACTACGAGGCAGAGGATCCAGAGGAAGGCGAATGCGAGACGGGGGGCGAATGTTTCTTCGATGAGATTTGTGAGTCCGTCAGTATGCTTGGCGATTGCGAAGAGCGGCTCTCGGTGGAGGTCAGGCAATTCGACAGTTTCGAAGATCTCGTCGCCAACGGGAACACGGCGATGACATGTCCGAACACGCCTGGATATGACTCAGACGCACAAGCTTATGAGCCTGGCGACCGAGACGATGTGATCCGTGTTCGGATATGCTACTTGGTGAATGTCCTCAACCCCGCCTTGGGCATCAGTCTGGAGCGAAACGATGACGGTACGCGTTCCATCGTTTCGACGTTCATCCACCGGAACGAACCATTCCTGGGCGAAGACGATTTGAACCCGAACGATGCGTTGGAGGACTGATCATGATGTCGTTCTTTCGCCCGCTCATCCGCCGCTTCGCGCGATCCCAAAACGGCCATGCCGCCGTTGAGTTTTCCTTCATCGCACCTGTGTGTTTGACGATTTTGTTCGGCGCCATGGAGGTCACCGATGGGGTGACAACCAACAAATATGTCGAGCATGCAACGGCGATGATTGCGGATCTGACGGCAAGAACGCCGATCGAGGGTGGCGAAGTCAAAATCTATGAGGATGAGCTTGAGGACATTTTCCGGGCCGCGACCCAGATTTTGAATGGTCACGGGATCGAAGGCGCCCGCATGCGCATCACGTCCCTTGAACGCAATGCAAGCGATGATGGATATGAAGTGGTGTGGTCGCAGGAAGTTCTGCCAGGCTCCAGTGTCATGACCACGACAGTCGACGCGGATTACGCTGCCGGCAGCGCCTTCACGAACCTTGGCCCCAACCAAATTCTCGACACTGATATCGGGCTGATGGACCCAGGCCACCACTTGATCCTTGCTGAGATCGAACATGAGTTCACGTCGAAGCTTTCGAGCATCAAATATTCGAACCTGAAGCTAAAAGGCACACAAATCAGGCTGCCGCGGTCGGACTTGCAGATCCATTTCTGTACAGAAGGCGATGAGTGCACGAACGACTGAGCGTGCGCGCTTAATCGGTGGCTTCTTGATGACGAAGCCGTGCTGCCGCGCCTTTCAAGGCCGCATCATCAGCCAATATCAGTGAGACTGGGATTTGCTCAAGATAGGCCTGCATCGGCCCCTCACCGCAAAAGATCTGATTGAAGGGGGATTGTCGGAATTCTGACTTGAACCGGGGAAGAATGCCCCCGGCGAGAAAGACGCCTCCCCGTGCGCCGGTCGAGAGCGCGGCATTCCGCACGACACTGCCGAGGAAACAGAAGAAGACATCAAGAGTGGCGATGGCGGCCGGTTCCCCTTGAGCTGCGGCAGCCGTGATATCCGACGCTTGCCGATGATCGTGGGGGTCACCTCGCCGCTCACGGACAATCGAATCAAGTCGCGCCAAACCCGGGCCCGAAAGGGCATCCTCCGCGGATGCTGTCCGCCCCACCAGTTCGGACAAGCGGGCAACGATCTCAGCCTCTCCTGATGTACGCGCCGGTAAGTGGACGTGTCCCCCTTCCGTCGCGATCGCTAGAACGGCGCCCGATCCTTGCGGGACACCGATGGATTGGCCAAGGCCCGTCCCCGGCCCAATGACAAGCCGCGGCGCGTCTAAGATCGCCTCGCCCTCTTTGACTTGTTCTCCTTCGCCGACGGCAACGGCGTAATACGCCAACGCTTCGAAGTCATTCATAAGTACAAATCGGGCTGGACCGTCAGTACCCGCAAAAACCTCTTCGAGATGCGAGATCGAAAGTGCCCATTCGGAGTTTGTGAAATCAACGACCCCATCGCGCACGGGGCCCGCAACGGCGAGACACGCGGCACGCAAAACGGCCCCTTGATCGGCGAGATACGCGGTCAACGCTGCATCAAAGGTCGGATAATCGGCCACATGGCGATTCTCATGGCCGAAAAGCCCGCCCTCAGAATCGACGCAAGCAAAACGCGCATTTGTGCCGCCGATATCGGCCACGACATCGACGGCGACGCGTTCCCCTGGAAGAGGCGGACGACGGTTAGCCGCCATCCATCAGCCTTCGTAGTTTTCTTTGACCCACGCATTGAGCAGGCGGACGCCGTAACCCGTTGCGCCTTTGGGACATACCGGCTCGTCTTTTTTCGTCCATGCCATGCCCGCGATATCGAGGTGCGCCCACGGCACATCGTCTTCCACGAACCGCGCAAGAAACGCCGCGGCCGAGGACGAGCCGCCATCGCGCCCACCGATGTTTTTCATATCCGCGATGTCGGACTTGATCATGTCGTCATGCGCTTTGGTGAGCGGCATCCGCCACAGCTTCTCACCGCTGGTATCGCCCGCCTTCAATAGCGCCTCGGCGATCCCGTCATCTTTGCTGAAGAGCCCGCCAAATTCATGGGCAAGGCTGACGATGATCGCGCCGGTCAACGTCGCCAGATCGACGATGGCCTTCGGTTTATAGGTCTTCTGCGTATAGGTCAGCACATCAGCGAGCACCAGGCGGCCTTCCGCATCGGTGTTCAGCACCTCAATCGTTTGGCCTGACATCGATTTGACCACATCCGCAGGGCGCTGCGCATTGCCGTCTGGCATGTTCTCGACAAGGCCGATCAGCCCCACCGCGTTGACCTTGGCTTTCCGCGCCGCAAGGGCATGCATCGCACCGGTGACGGCTGCCGCGCCGCCCATGTCGAATTTCATGTCCTCCATACCTGGGGCAGGTTTGATGCTGATCCCGCCGGTGTCGAAGGTGACGCCTTTGCCCACAAGCGCAACGGGAGCTTCCCCCTTCTCGCCGCCATTCCAGATCATGATGGCAAGCTGACTTTCACGAACCGACCCCTGTCCGACGCCCAAAAGGCTGCCCATGCCAAGCTCAGTCATCTTCGCCTCATCGAGGACGATGACCTCGAGGCCCACTTCTTCAAGCTCTTTGCATCGCTCAGCGAAGCTGGCTGGATACAAAATATTTGGCGGCTCGGAAACGAGGTCACGGGCGGTCTTCACGCCTGCGGCAATCGCATCTTGCTCTGCCAACAGGTCGCTTGCGTCTTTATCATGAGGCGTAACGATCACGGCTGCCTCAAGCGGCACCACTTTTTCGGGTTTCGTCTTCACACGATAAATGTCGAAATCATACGCCCGCAGACGAATACCCAGCGCAACTTCGGCGGCGAGTTGGCCGCCTGAAACTTTCCCCAAGCCGCCATCGGGCAGCTCAATCGCCAGATGGTCCGCCTTGCCCTTCACGGCAGCGTAGGCCTTCCCGCCAAGTGTCAAGCCGGTCAGATGATCCAGCGAATCGGCTTTGCCCAGCCCGAGCAGGATGAAGACGGCGTCCTCACGGCCCTTCGGCGCAGGGATCGTCAAGGTCTCACCCACTTTCCCCTCAAACCGCGCCGCCTTGATCGCGCGCGAAATGGCATGGTCGGTCACCTCATCAATGGATTTGACCGCGGCAGTATCGAGCGCGTTTTGCAGGGCGGGCACGACAATGGCGCCGGTTGTGGGAAGATCGGAGGCGAAGCTGATTTTCACGTTAGACCGTTACCTTTCTTCAAATGGCGGGATCGGCGAGGCTGGTGTGCTAGGCGAGCACAAAACGCTGTGCTAGGCGCCTTGGACCCCAATGTGAAGCTGACGACCCGTCGCTGACTGCGAAGCCATCCTTTTGAACCGTCTCGACAGATATATCTTTCGGCAAGGCGCGTTGCCATCCCTTCTCATCCTGATTTGCGCGACAGCCGTGATCTGGCTGACGCAAATCCTCCAACGCGTCGATTTGATGGTCGAGGATGGCGGGAGCCTCGTCTCTTTCCTCAAGGTCACGATCTTTCTTATCCCAAGCCTTTTGGGGGTTATCATCCCCTTCGCGGCCCTCGCGGGTGCGCTTTACTGTTTTAATATGCTGGCCACCGATAACGAGTTGCCCGTGATGGGGGCGGCCGGGGCGAGCCGGCTTCGCATTGCACGGCCCCTTATTCTGATGTCGGCGATTGCGAGCGTCGGCGTGTTGATCATCAACGCCGATTTGCAACCACGCAGCTACCGCATGCTCAAAGACACGGTGCAAGCCGTGCGCTCTGATGTCGCGCGCTCGCTGATCCGGTCCGGGGTGTTTTCAAAGGTCTCAAACGGCATCACGGTTTATGCGGAAGAAGCGCGCCCAGGTGATCAATACATCGGCCTACTCATCCACGACGAGCGCAAGCCAAACGACGCACGTACCTATACGGCCGAACGGGGCCTTTTTCAGGTGACCGGTGCAGGGCCGCGCCTTTTGCTCGCGCGCGGCACGCTTCAGCGGATCGACCCCGCCTCCGGCAATGTTGAAATTCTCCGGTTTACCGAGACGGCTGTGGACTTGGCCAGCTTTCGCGATGAGTCGATAGAGCGCACACGTGATTCGACGGAGCGCTATATTGGCGAATTGTTCGTGCCCGACTTGCCGCCGGATGAAGACCCGGGACTGGGCCCACGATTGGTTGCAGAAGGGCACGCGCGCTTGGCCACACCGCTTTACCCGATCGCCTTTGTCCTGATGGCCTCGGCCATGATGCTGACGGCGCCTGTCTCAAGGCGGGGACACGCGCAACGTATTCTGATGGTTTTAGCGGCGGCGATCACGCTGCGGACTCTCGGCTTCACCGCACAGAGTGCTGGCGAGGCAGCGATGCTGGGCAACGCCCTCCAATACCTATTGCCGCTGATCGCGATCGTAGCCTCCATCGTGGTGTTAACCGGCCGCTTTTGGCGCGTGAAACGCCGCCCGCCGCCCCAGCTAAAGACCGTCCTGCAAGATCCGCAACGCGTTCGGAGCTCGCTGGCATGAGAGGGATCAGGACGTATCTGTTTTATCTGGGAAAGCGCACGCTTTTCGGCATTGCCGGGCTGTTTCTGGTGATCTGGATGCTGGTCGTTTCGATCGATTTGATCGAGGCAATGCGCGAGGTGGGCAAGGTCGAAGACGCAGGCTTTAGCGAAGCCTTGCGAATGACGTTATTCCGCACACCGCAGCTTATCCTCACACTCAGTCCGTTTGTCTTTTTGTTCGGTACGCTGTGGGCCTTCGCGCAAATGTCGAAGTCGAGTGAGGTCGCCGTCTTCCGCGCCGCTGGCTTATCTGTTTGGCGGATCGTCGCGGCCCCCGTGGTGCTCTCAGTGGCGCTCGGTTTTTTGACGGTGGCGGCGCTCGATCCGGTGGCTGCGAACCTTGCCGGCCGTGCACAAACGATCAAGAACGAGATGCGCGGCAAGCAGACGAACCTAATCGAAGCCTTCCGCGAGGGCGTCTGGCTCCGTCAGGCCCATGATGGCGTCACCACGATCTTTAGGGCCGATAGCTACGATCCTGTCGCGCAAACACTGTCAGAGGTCACCGTTTGGCGACGGACGACCGAGGGCGAGTTCATCGAACGCTGGGACGCGCCCCTCGCCGTCGTCTCGCCAACGAATTTCACCCTGCGCGACGCCAAGCGAACCACGATCCGCGCGGAGGCTGATCCACCCGTGGCAACCCGGTCCTTCGCGGTCGACATCGATTTGCGCGCCTTGCGAGAGGATGTCGCCCGGCCCTCTTCGCTCTCGGTCTGGCAGTTGCCGGAATTCGCCGAAATCATGTCGAGCGCCGGGATGCCGACCCAAGACTATTTGCTCCGATATCACGATCTTTGGTCCCTCCCGGTGAAACTGATGGCGATGGTTTTGATCGCCTGCGCCGTGGCGCTGGGGATCAACAGCCGCAGCGGCGGCACCCCCCTGCTCATCGCCATCGGCATTGCCGCGGGCTTCGCCCTCTTCATCATGGCGCAGCTCTCCACCGCCATTGCGCGGGCGCAAATTGTGCCAATTGCCCTTGCTGCATGGGCGCCGGGCATTCTCGCCGTGATGGTCGCGGTGACGATGCTCCTCTACCGCGAAGACGGGTAAGGATTCAGTTACCCGGTTCGGCTTAACCATTGAGAAATCATGGTTACCCGGCTACGCGTCCTTCGGGCGAGCTGGGCTTGTAGCCCGGGGATGGGAAGGATCGCGCGGTATGGCCGCATCGCGGGCAGCGTTGGCGTTTGGGGTGGCTGTCTCGCTCAGCACCGCCCCGTTGAGCATTCCGCTGGCCAATGCGATGCAAGAATTGTCCGTGCCATCACGCGCGCCGACCGAAACCGTTCTCTTCACCGCCGATCGTGTTTACCGCACGGACGAGGCATCCCCCATCATCGCGGAGGGCAATGTCGAGGCGCAGTTTGGCGAGCAGCAATTGCTTGCAGACGTCGTCACCTATGACCCTGATCTCGATATCGTCACCGCGCGCGGCAATGTTTCGGTCTTCGATGGCCAAGGCGGCCAAACCTTCTATGCCGACGACGTTGAGCTGACCGGTGATCTTGCCGACGGCGTTGCGACCAATTTCAAAGCGCTCTTGGGCGAGCGGACGCGGCTAACAGGCTCTTCGGTCGTCCGTCGCTCTACCGGCCTAAATGACCTGAACAATGCGGCCTTCACGCCATGTGCAGTCTGCACCGATAAAGGGAACCCCAAACGCCCGACATGGGCCGTGAAGGCGTTTCGGGTGACGCAAGACAAGAACGATCAAGTGATCCGCTTTCGCAATGCACTGGTCGAGGTCATGGGCGTTCCTGTTCTTTACACGCCCTATTTCCAATTCCCGGACCCCGAAGTGAAACGCAAATCAGGTTTCCTGACGCCGCGCTTCGGCACATCCTCCCGGGTCGGCTTTGAGGCGGAGCTCCCCTATTACTGGGCAATCTCCGATTATCAGGACGCGACGTTCTCGCCCCGTGTCTTCACTGAGCTGGGAACACTCGTGAAGGGCGAATACCGCGTTCGCCGGCACAATAGCGGTGCGGTTATCCAAGCGGGCTTTATCGATGCGGGCAACCTGCCCGATGATGAGCAGGCGGCAATCGACGCCGGTCGTTTTGAAGTCCCCAACACGCGGTGGCACCTTTTTGCCGGTGCTTTCTACGATCTGCCGAATGAATGGCGAGCGTCCGTCGACCTCGATATGGCTTCGGACCAGACTTATCTGCGCACATACGATATCCAGCCAGATGGCGAGCTTCGCGAAACCCTCGATATTCTGCAGCCTGATCGTCTGGAGAACCAAATCAGTTTCACACAGCGCAAAGACAATAAATTCACCGACATCTCTGCGCTGATCTTTCAAACGCTTCGCCAGAACGAAGATCGCGGCTTTATGGCCAATGCCCTGCCGCGCATTCGACATGAGCGGCGCTTTGATGTCGACGGCGCAGGCGGCGAGCTCACATTCGGCGGAGATTTCCTGCACCTCAATCGGAACGACGGCCTGGATACCACGCGGCTTTCCGCCTCCGCCACCTATGAAAAGTCCTACATCACGGGCAATGGTCAACGCTTCCGCAGCTTCGCCCAGCTGCGCGCCGACAGCTATCACTACAATGACGCGAATTTGGGCATCCAGGCCTGTAACGTCGACGATCCGAACTTTGCGACATGTCGCCTGGCGCTACCTCGCGACGCCGTCGATGAAGATGGTAACTTTACCACCGCCCGTCTCTTACCGACGGCCGGTGTTGAATGGTCTTATCCGCTAGCGAAGTTCACCCAGAACGCGACCTTCGTCATTGAACCGCGTATCCAAGCTGTTGTGAGCCCCACTGAAGACTACCGAGACGACGTCTATAACGAGGACAGTCAGTTCTTCCTCTTCGATACCGCAACCTTGTTCGACTGGAATAAGGCGACCGGCCTCGATCTCTGGGAGGATGGTCAGCGCCTGAATATCGGTTTGGCGGGCAGCGCCGTCTTCAACAACGGGCTCACCATTAAGGGCGAAATCGGCCAGCAGTTTCGCGCCGACACAAGCGATTCCTTCATCGCCAATTCCGGTCTTGGGGACACCGCATCAGATGTCGTCGGCCGCCTCGACATCGACTTCGGCCGTTATCTTCGCATGACGAACAATTTCCGGATCGATAACGAGAACGGCGCCCTTCGCCGGGGTGAAAGCACGCTGAACGGGCGCATTGGTCCCGTGGCCACTGCGCTCGATTACATCCGTGTCGCAGCCCCCACCATCGCCAATGAAGAACGCGTGGATGAATTCCTCACGGCCCGCGCCAGCGTGGACATCACGGATCGATGGACCATTGGCGGGAATTGGCGTGAGGACCTCGAGGCCGGCGAGACGACGCAACAAAGCGTTTTCGTCGCATATCGGGACGACTGTACGATTTTCTCGCTCGATTACCGCTTCGACAATGTGGCGGGCGAGGCGTTTGGCGCGAACCGAAGCCTGACCTTCAACATCGATATTTACGGATTCTGATCCTGCACCCCACGCTTTTCGCGGGAATCGAGATGCTGCACTGCGCACAACCGCGCTCCGGCACGCGTCTTGAACAGTGCCACTCCGACGAGCACAAGCAACGGAGGAGTGGTGGTCCGTGGTACATCCGATTGATCTTCATGTTGGGCAGCGGCTACGCCAGCGCCGCTGTCTGTTGGGCATGACGCAACAGAAACTGGCCGACGCGGTCGGGATCAAGTTTCAGCAAATTCAAAAATACGAGTCCGGCGCAAACCGGGTTTCGGCATCGCGCCTCTGGGCGCTTGCGGCCGCACTCGATGTGCCGGTGAGCCACTTCTTCGAAGGGCTTTCGAGCGAAGAGGAAGCCGATTTCGATGCGCTGAGCGCTGCGGAAATGGAAGATCGGCCGCAAATGCCGCCGGAGGTTTTCTCCTCGAAGGAAACCATCGACTTGGTGCGTGCCTATTACAATCTGAAAGAGGAGCCGCGTCGTCGGTTGCTCGACTTGGCCAAAACCCTCGCTGGCGCGGCCTAACACGATCATCGGCAACGCCGCTGGTCACGTGCATCGCTGACGGGTAAGGGGCGCTATGCCCTCTTCCCGTTCAACGATGCTAGATACCCTCTTTGTCCGTATCGCCGACGCCGCGGCAGCACAGACGCTGCCGCGCTTTCGTGGTGATACGCCGGTGACAAACAAATCCGCCAACGCCTTCGATCCGGTCACGGATGCCGATCGCGATGCCGAGACAGCGATCCGTAAGGTGATCAATGAGGTCTTCCCCGAGGATAGCATTTTGGGGGAAGAGCACGGATTAACCGAGGGCACGAGCGGCGCCCGATGGGTCATCGACCCCGTTGACGGCACGCGCGCTTTCATCAGCGGTATTCCAGTTTGGACGACCTTGGTGGGGCGCGAAGATCAGGGCGTGCCCGTCGCGGGCATGATCGATCAGCCTTTCTTGGCTGAGCGCTGGTGTGCCGTGGACGGAGAAACGTCCTATGTTCGCGACGGTATCGCCGCGAAGGCGCGTGTTTCCGGATTAGAAGACCTGGGCGCAGCGCGGCTGATCGTGACCGATTGCCGGGCCGATGACGGCTATCTCGACCACGGCGAAGCGCGCGCGATCGCACAGCTCGCCGCGAGCTGCAGGGTCACACGCCAGGGGCTCGACGCCTATGGCTTTGGCCTTTTGGCGTCTGGGCATGTCGATTTGGCCGTCGAGGCAGCTCTTAATTGGTACGACATCGCCGCCGTTGTTCCCGTGATTGAAGGCGCCGGCGGCGTCGTGATGACGTGGAACGGCCAACCGGTGCGCGAAGACTTCGAACGCGGTCGTGTGATCATGGCCGCAACTCCAGCCTTGGCTGAGGCGGCGGCGAAGATCCTCAACGAAGCCCTTTAGT
>CAYFHK010000073.1:0-13220 GCA_964342585.1 uncultured Caulobacterales bacterium
CAGGCTGTCATAAACCGCCTGGTCGCCATGCGGGTGGTATTTACCGATCACATCGCCGACGACGCGCGCCGACTTTTTATACGGCTTGTTCCACTCATAGCCGTTCTCGTGCATCGACCACAGAATGCGGCGGTGCACTGGCTTAAGGCCGTCCCGCGCATCGGGGATGGCGCGGCTGACAATAACCGACATGGCATAGTCGAGATAAGACCGCTCCATCTCATCGGTGATGGAAACGGGCCTGATCCCGCTCGGGAGTCCAGGCTTGTCGTCTGAGGAAGGGGGAAGATCGTCGTTATCGTCGGTCACGTAAAATCGAACCTACTCGCGGTGAGAATCTCAAGGCGCGACGCCTAGCATTGGTTGGCCGAGAAGGCCAAGGCTCACGGCCATTTCGGGTGCAGCAGGACCCGCGGTGCGACAGGAAGGCAAGCGCCCCATTAAGGCCATCGAAACAACCCGCGATTAGAATTTTGCGGCGCAATAGGCTTTCTCTTTATAATGCTGTCAGTTCTTACTTGTGTTGCGACGGATCATAATTTCGCACTGGTCCTCGTCGCCGCCGCCGTTTGCTTGGCCACCGCTGTGGCGGGCATCTTCTGCGCGCTGCGCGTCACCAAAGGATCTGGCCATAGCCGCACGGGCTGGCTCTTGGCGGGCGGCGTTGTCACCGGCGGCGGTGTATGGCTGACCCACTTTGTGGCCATGCTGGCTTATCTGGACGGGGCCAACCAAGAAATCTCCGGTTTCCCCATCTTCGCATCCCTCGCGATCGGCATCAGCAACTCCGTCGGCGCTTTCTTGGTCGCCGGGATGATGCCAGGCCGATATCGATTTATGGTAGGCGGCGCGCTCCAAGGCGCGGGTTTCGCCGCGCTCCACTATGTCGGCATGATGTCCTATTCGGCGAGCGCGCTTTTGGTCTGGTCGCCCGTCTATGTGGCGGTTTCCGTGGGCCTCGCGGTGGTTTTGACAGCAGCAAGCGCGCATTTGCGCGCCAAGTATACCTCAGCTGCGGGGCAAGCCGCCGCGGTGGGCGCGTTCGTCCTCGCCGTTTGCGGCCTTCACTTCACGGGGATGACGGCGCTGACGCTGATCCCCACCGCGCCGGACCGGTCTCTTTGGCTGATCAACCAAAGCGATCTCGTGACCACTGTCGTGAGCGTGACCTTCGGGCTCTTGCTGCTCGGTGCGATCATCGCGTGGTATGAGACCCGAAACTTGCGGGCCCGCGCGCAGGAAACGGACCAACTTCGCCGACTAACGGTGGAGCTCGAGGAAGCCCTTGAAGAGGCTCACGCCGCCACGCGGGCAAAGTCCGACTTCCTCGCCACAATGAGCCATGAAATTCGGACGCCCATGAACGGCATCCTAGGGATGAGCCAAGTGCTCCTCGGCGCCGACCTCAACGATCGACAACGAGAGCTGGCCGACGTGATCCACGGCTCGGCGGATCGCCTCTTAAATACCCTCAACGACCTTCTCGACTACGCCAAGCTCGAGGCGGGCAAGGTCCAAGTCGCAGACGAGCCGTTCGATCTCCAAGGCCTGATCGAGGAGGTTGAAGAACTCCTCAGCGCGAAGGCGACGCTGGCAGGGATCACGCTCAAAAGTTCGTACAGTGATACAATCCCGCGCGGCTTCAAAGGCGATGTGCGTCGCCTCCGGCAAGTTTTGGTGAACCTCGTTGGCAATGCCGTGAAATTCACCGAGCACGGATCGGTCACAGTCGATGTCGAAGGAAACGAAACGGCCACCGGTTGGGATTTGACCCTCAAGATCGAAGACACCGGCGTTGGCATCGCGCAAGAGCAGCTCGACATCATCTTCGAACGCTTCGCCCAGGCAGACACAGGCAAAGCGCGCCAGCATGAGGGCACAGGGCTTGGCCTCGCCATCGTGCGCGATCTGGTCCACCTGATGAAGGGCCGCATCGAGGTCGAGAGCGAGGTGGGACGAGGCAGTATATTCTCAGTGCATTTACACCTGGCGGCTGATGAAAGCGCGGTTGTCGAAGAAACGCGCAAACGGAACATTCAGGTCCTCGAGAATGGCCCAAAAACGCCCGCCAATACGACGCCCCGCCGACGCATTCTCTTGGCGGAGGATAACATCGTCAATCAGATGGTTGTTACCAGTATTCTGGAGACGGAAGACCACCAGCTCGTCCTCGCCGTGAATGGCGCCGTGGCGCTTGAATTGTTCGAACCCGGTCAATTCGACGTGATTTTGATGGATGTCTCCATGCCGGTGATGGATGGCCACGAGGCGACCCGCCGGATTCGGCAAATCGAGCGGGAGCAAAAATGCGAGCCGACACCCATCATCGGGGTGACAGCTCATGCCGCCGAAAGTGATCGCGAAGCTTGTTTCCTGGCGGGCATGGATGATTTCGTGCCCAAGCCGGTGAACGCGCAACTCCTCAAGAAAGCGATCGAGCGCTGGTCCGCCGAAGGATCGATCGTCACCGAAGCGGTCGCGACCCACCCGGCCTAACAAGGCCAACGCCATAAAACGCACCCTCCTGTTTGACGCGCCCTGCGACGAGCTTAAGTCTCCGGCAGAGCAAACTTCGCCAGGAGCATCGAATATGTCCTCCCGCCTCGCCTTTATCGCGCCCGCCGTCCTTCTCGTCGCCGCCTGTGCAGACGATGGGAATGCCGACTCGGGCACCTCAACCGCCGCGCCTCAAGACACCGCTGAAATGGCGTCTGAAGTTGATGCCGCACCGAAAACCCCCGCCACAGACGCCATGCCAAGCGGAGACATGGCCGACCATCCGCCGCTTGAGGCACCCGCGGCCGGGATGACGGCCGAAGTCGATTTCGTGGGCACCGATGGGCAACCCACCGGCACCGCGATTGTGTCGGCCGGCCCCAATGGTCTCCTCCTTCGCGTCGACTTGATGGGCCTGACGCCCGGCTTCCACGGGGTGCACCTGCACCAAGTTGGCGACTGTTCTGACCCCGGCGAAGGTTTCAAAGCGTCCGGCAGCCACATCAACCCCGAAGGCAATGCCCACGGCTTGATGAACGAAGATGGCTATGAATTGGCCGACTTGCCGAACGTCTATGCCCATATGACTGGCCATGCGCGTGCGGAGCTTTTCGCCGCCGGCTTGAGCTATGACGCCGCCCTTGATGCCGACGGCTTTGCCATGGTGGTGCATGCCAATCCCGATGATCATCAAACTCAGCCGATTGGCGGGGCCGGCAGCCGGGTCGCCTGCGCAGCGTTTACGCGCTAACGCCGCGCCATTCGGCAATCAAAGGTCATCGTCCCATGTCCATCAAACTGCACCATTTGCGGATCGGCCGCAGCGTTTTCACCGCCTGGCTGCTCGAGGAACTCGAGCTCGATTATGAGCTTGAGATCTATGTTCGCAATGAGATGGGCCGGGCGCCGCCCGAGCTGAAAAATGCCCATCCCCTGGGCAAATCACCCGTGGTCGAGGTGGATGGCTTCACCTTGGCCGAGTCGGGCGCCATCGCGGTCTATCTGCAAGAAACCCGCGACACGAAGGGCAAGTTTACACCGCCCACGGAGGGAGCGGCGCGGGCTGAGTGGCTGCAATGGCTGCATTATCCTGAAGCGTCGGCCTTCTCCCCGCTTCTGATCAGCCTGTTGCTGTCACGAAATCCTGATCCGAAGCCGGCTGCCTTTGCGATGTTCGCGGCGGGCGAGGTGCCGCTGCAGATGAGCTATATCCGCGACCAGCTCGGCGACAAGCCGTTCATTCTCGGCGATCAGATGACGCTCCCGGACTTTGGCATCACTTATGTATGTTCGATGGCCGACCGGCTGAAGCTACTTGGCGACTTTCCCACTTTGAAAGCGTATGCGGACAGAAATATGGGCCGCCCTGCCTTTAAAACAGCTTTCGAAAAAACAGGCGGCTAAGGCGTAGTGGCTGCGGGCGCTGGTTTCGCGCCCGCAGTCTCATCGGGCGCCTCTGCCTCAGTATCCCCGCGCGGATCGAGCCCGAACACCGCGGGTGACGTCCGCGGCACCGGCACGTAACTGTCCGTGCGCTCTGGAGCGGCACGCTTAAAGAGTCGGTAGGCGGAGAACACAAAGAGCACCGCGTAAATCGCGGCGATCCAGAAAAAGAGGCTCTGTGGCCCCGCCATGCGCATGACAAAGCTGGCGCCCATCGGCCCCACCACCGCCGCCGATCCATGCAGCATCAAAAGACCGCCATTCACCTGCACAGAGGTGCCGGGCGCGGCATGGTCGTTCGCGTGGGCCACGGCCAAGCCAAAGGTGCAAAGCGCAAAAACCCCGAAGGTGAAGGCGCCAAGAACCAGAATCGACACATTTCCTTGCATCGCGCCAAACGGCAAAAACCCAGCAGTAATCAAAGCGCCCGCGGCACACACCATCAGCACGCGGCGCCGATCCATTTGATCCGACAGCCAACCAATCGGCCATTGCGCCACCGCGCCGCCCAAAATGATCGCCCCGAGGAACAGACCCGTCACCGACCCATCATAGTTGAGCCCTGTGACGAAAACGGGGCTCATCGACCAAAAGGAGGACGAGGTCAGCCCCACCGTTACCGATGCGGCGGCCGCCATGGGCGACAGCTTCCACAGCCCCCGCAAATCGAGTTTGACCGAAGCGGGCACCTGCGGCGCGCTGATCCGCGTCAGCGCGATGGGCACAAGGGAGATCGAAAAGGCGATGGAGATCACCGCGAAGATCACGAACTTGTCCGGGTCGAACAGGCCGATAGCCGCCTGCGCCATAGTCACCGTCGAGAAATCCGTAATCCGATAGATCGACAGGACCTTGCCCCGGCTTTTGTTGTCGGCGGTTTCGTTGAGCCAGCTCTCCAAAATCATCTGGATCGCGGCAAAGCTAAAGCCCGAAATGAACCGCAGAATCAGCCAGAAGGTTTGATCGACATAAATGGCATGGGCCAGCGCCGCGGCCGAGGCGATGGACGCAAAGGCCACGAACGCGCGGATATGGCCCACGCTCGCGATAAAGCGCGGCGCGAACTGGCACCCAAAGATAAAGCCCAGCGAATAGATCGACACCAACAGACCGATCAGGCCGGTTGAGAACCCTTCAGAGATGCCGCGCAGGCCAAGCGCCGTAGATTGCATCCCATTGGTGCTCAGCAACAGAGCGGCTGCGATGAGCAGCGGCCAGATCGACAAGAAAATGCGCATTGGGACCGGCTAGCGAGATGCGACGAGCTTGCCTAGGGGCGGCACGCGGGGCGCTGCAAAAACGCTTCCCGGGCCGATCCAGCCGCTTTACGCGTCAATTTCCATCAGCTGGATCAGGTTCCCGCAGGTGTCATCAAAAACAGCAATGGTCGCGCCGCCCGCCTTCATCGGCGCTTGCGTGAATTGAACACCGGTCGCCTCTAACCGTTTCACCTCGGCCTCGATGTCATCGACACTGAAAGCCGTAAACGGAATACCGTCAGCCTTCAGCGCCGCTTGAAAGGTCTTTGACGCCGGATGCTGATTGGGCTCGAGCACCAATTCAACGCCGTCAGGTTCCTCCGGCGACACAAGCGTCAACCACCGAAACTCTCCCAACGGAATATCGTGCTTCACCACAAAGCCTAATTTATCTGTATAAAAATCAAAGGCCTTTTGCTGGTCGTCGACCATCACGCTCTTGGCATACATTTTCATAGTGCTTCCCCTCGCGGTATGTCTTACCGCTTCCGCATCTTTTTCGCCGCGCCCCATGCCGGGTCGGCAATCGTCATCAATGTCAGCGTCGGGACCATCCCGCCTACAATGTGGGTGGGGTCGAACCACTCCCAAAACTGCACCCCGCCGCGCACGCCCAGCAATAAGAGCCCGCCCGTGGTCACCAGGGCATTCGTCACGAAGCCCCAACCAAACATCATCCCCACCGTCGCGTCGATCAAATCGAGCAGTGCGGCCACGCCGAGGCGCAAATAGGCCTGACGCGCCACCAGGGTTTGCCACCCTTGGCCCATCATCCGCACAGGGGTGAGGTCATGCCAGCTCATGCCTGCAGAAACGCGTCCAGATCGGCCGAAAAGCGGTCCGGCGCGTCATGATGCAGCCAGTGGCCACAGCCCTCATAGACCTCCAGCCGCGCTGTCGGGATCGCGCTCACACGCGGATCATTATACGGATCTGAGCCAAAGCCCTTTTCCCCATAAAGCAACAGCGTTGGGCAGGTGATCGCGCCGAACAGTGCCATCCCCTCTTCCGGCGTCATCGGCCGGTGGAAGGTCATGGTGAGGGCGGGGTCATGCTTCCACACCCAGCCTGCCTCGGTCTCGCGCAGCGCGTGATAGGTGAAGTGCCGCACCTGATCGTCATTGAGCAGCGGGTGGGCCCGCCGCACGCGTTCGAATGCCTCATCAACGCTCGCATAGGGCTGGCGCGCGCGCCCTGCCCCAAGCCGCCGCGTCACCGCGCGGGCATATCGCTCCGCCGGCGGCGTCTTGGTGATACGGGCATATCGGGTGGCATCGGGACCAAGCCCCTCAATGGCCACCAATCGGCGAACCCGGTGCGGGCGGATCGCGGAATAGTGGAGTGCGATATTCCCCCCGAGCGAATGCCCGACAATGTCGAACTGCTCGCCGTGGCCCTGCGCCGCCAATCGTTCGATCAGCGCCGCAATGTCCGTGAGCATATCGAGGATGTCGTACCCGCCGCCGGGCACCCATCCGCTATCGCCGTGACCGCGGAGATCGGGGACAATGAAACAATATTTCTCTGCCAGCCGCGCAACGGTCCAGTCCCACATTCGGCCATGATCTTGTCCCCCATGGATCAACAAGACCCGGGGCAGCGAGGGGTCGCCCCATTGCCGGTAGAACAGCGGCAGGCCGCGATTCTCCCAGTGTTCAGTGGTTGTTGGGACGGTGTCGGGGATGGGGCTGTTGGTCATCTTGTGCATCGCGGTCTTATAGAGCGAAGCGCGTGCCATGCGTCACCTCTTGACCGATCCCGCTCATTTGCCGGCGACCGTGGCCATGAAGCCACGATTGTCGTGCAAGTCGCGCCCTGTGCCCCGGCACGCTCTTTACATGTGCGCCAGGCATCCCTATTCGCACCACTCGCGTAAAAACGTTGCGCAACTCAATATCGTTTCGGCGATTGGTCGCTCCGTGAGGCCCGGAAATTCAAGGCTGACCGAGATGCGTAAGTCGGTCCGAAATTTGCGACGCCGCACCAGATCGATGCCTGGCATTGCAGGAATAAAGAATACATCCACGTGAATGAGCCTGAGAAGCAAAACCTGACGCCTATGACCTTTGACGATCTCGGCCTCGAACCGTCGCTTCTAAAGGCGGTGAAGGAAGCCGGCTATAACGAGCCGACCCCGATTCAGGCTGCGGCCATCCCAGAGGCCATCAAGGGCCGCGATGTGCTCGGCATTGCGCAGACCGGTACCGGGAAAACGGCCTCATTCACGCTGCCTATTATTCACCGGCTCGCCAAAGGCCGCGCCAAGGCGCGCATGCCGCGCTGCTTGATTCTCGCCCCGACGCGTGAGCTCGCGGCCCAGGTATCGGAAAGTTTTGAGAAATACGGCAAGAATCACCGCCTGAGCATGGCGTTGCTCATCGGCGGGGTCTCTTTCGGCGATCAAGATGCCAAGTTGATGCGCGGCGTCGATGTGCTGATCGCAACGCCAGGCCGCCTTCTCGACCACCATGAGCGCGGCAAGCTGCTGCTCACGGGTCTTGAAGTGCTCGTGATCGACGAAGCCGACCGCATGCTCGATATGGGCTTCATTCCCGACATCGAACGCATTTTTAAACTCACGCCGTTCACGCGGCAGACGCTCTTCTTCTCGGCGACCATGCCGCCAGAGATCCAGCGCCTTACCAATCAGTTCTTATCGGCGCCGGCCGTGGTTGAGGTGGCGCGACGCTCGACCACCGCATCGACAATTACGCAGCGCATCGTACGCGTGCCGAGCAATGATGAGAAAATGAAGCGCGCCGTTCTGCGCAAGCTCATCGAAGACTCCGAAGATTTGAAAAACGGCATTATCTTCTGTAACCGGAAGAAAAATGTCGATGTGGTGGCGAAGTCGCTTCAGAAGCACGGTTTCGAGGCGCGCCCTATCCACGGTGACCTGCCCCAAGCCTATCGCACCGAAACGCTCCAGGCCTTCCGCGATGGGAAATTAAAGCTGCTCGTGGCGTCTGACGTGGCCGCACGCGGTCTCGACATTCCCGATGTCAGCCATGTGTTCAATGTCTCCGTTCCGGTGAATGCCGAAGACTATGTACATCGGATCGGCCGCACTGGCCGCGCTGGGCGCGAAGGCGCCGCGATCATGCTGGTATCGCCCGAAGAGGGAAAGCAATTCGACGCCGTTTTGAAAACGACCGGCATGGACGCCATTGAAGAAATCGACATGGGTGATTTCTTCGACACACTGAACATCTCGTCCTCACGCGAAGACAAAGGCCGTCGCCGCAGCCGAAAAGACGATGGCGGGCAGGAGAAATCGGCGAGCGACAATCGCGGACGCGGTCGCCGCAGAGGCAAGCACGACGATGAGCTGCCGCCGGAGAAGGCCGAGCCTGTCGTTGGCTTTGGGGATCACGTTCCCGCCTTCTTACTGCAAGAAGCCGGCTGAGGCGCGGGCCCGCGCCTACACGCCCTCTCTTTCCGACAATTCATACAAAGCTTCGATTGCTTGGGAACAAGTCGTCGCAGGCGACGTTGCATCTGTACTGGTAGCTTACGGAGCAAAATGCCATGCAGAAAAAATTCATGTCCACCGCCGCCGTTTGTATCTTCGCGCTGTCTCCTGCCCTCGCGCAGGATGATGTGATTGCGGACGATCGCGCGGCATCCGCCGAAACGCCGGCCGTCCAACACGACGCGATGGAAGCGGAGCGCGAGGCCGATAAGGCTGTCGCAGAAGCCGCTGAAAACACCGAAGAAGCGGTGGCTGAAGCGGGCGAAGAGACCGAAGAAGCCCTCGCCGAAGCCGGTGAGGAGACGGAAGAAACCGTTGCCGAGGCCGGTGAAGAAACGAAAGAGACGCTTGCTGAAGCGGGTGAGGAAACCGAAGAAGCCGCGGAAACCGTAGGTGACAAAGCTGCTTCCGCTGGGAGCGCTATCGTCAGTGGGGTGAAGACCGCGGGCGAGAACACCAAAGAAGCGGTGACTAACGCGGCGAAAGCCACGTCGAACGCCGTCAAATCGACCGCCGAGAAAACGCGCAATGCGATGACGCAGAGCGCCGATCAAGCGGCGGACGAAGTCGATGGCGACAATTCGGCAGAAAAACTGAACCGTCTTTCCCTGATCGAACTGCCGACAGGCTTGAGCGCCACAACGTTGAGCACGAATGAATTGCTCGGCACAGGCGTGAGAGGCTCAACCGGCGACCGGATCGCGCGTGTCGACGATTTGGAAATCGGCGACGATGGTCAAATCCGTCAAGTGATTATGCTTAGTGGTGGGATCGCTGGCTTCGGCGCAAACAAAGCGGCCCTCGCCTTCGATCAAGTTGATCTCGAAATCAGTGAAGACAACGCACCGCGCGTCTCTGCGGCCGTTACGGACAGCGCCCTTGAAGGCGTCGCAGCTTACGAGCAGGCGGAGATGAATGATTACAGCCTCGCGTCAGAACTCATCGGTGCTGAAGCGCGCCTGAACAGTGGTAATGAGACGGTCATCGTACATGACATTATCGTCGACCAAGATGGCCAAGTGGAGAGCCTCGTCATTGCACGGTCGATGATTGACCGCGTGGCCCGTGATTTCCGCGTCGTTCCGTTCGAGACGATGTCGATTGCCCAAGGCGATGGCGGCGTGACGATGAACTTCGGTGTCGAGACGTTCAACAACGCTGCCACATTCTCATACGCGCGCCCTAAATCGGATGCGATGAGCACGAAGCCGACGACGAGCGCAAATTCAGACGCTTACAACATGTCGAAGGACAAAAAGTCGAGTGAAGCGGCAACCACGCCGCTTGATGCAGACACGGCGGTCCAATCGGCGCCCAACTATCGCGACAAACAGACGTATACGGACGGCAATAAAGAATAATCAACGCCGCACCGACGTCGCGACGAAAGGCCGTGCCTTCCCCGGGGTACGGCCTTTCGCTTGTCTGCGTCACAGCAAATGAGCTGCAGCTGTCTCGACGTCCTCGATGATCGGCCACTGGGGCAGTTGGTTCTTGAAAAAGGTGAGCTGCCGTTTCGCCAGTCGGCGGGTGTCGCGTTGAGCCAATTCAATCGCCGCCTCTTTCGAAAGCGCGCCATTCAAATAATCAGTGAGCGGCCCGACCCCCACGGCACGCATTACGGGAAGCGACGGATCAAGCCCCAGCGCGAGCAACGCCGACACCTCCTCCATGGCGCCCGCTGCCATCATCGCCTCAAAACGGGCATCGCAGCGCGCATAAAGCACCTCGCGCGGCGGGCTCAGCACGACGCCTCGCACACGCATAGGAATAACCGGTTCGGGTGGCGCTGCTTGCCACACAGACAGCGGCTGTCCGGTTTTTTGAAAGACGGCCCACGCTCGCAAATGACGTTGCGTATCGGCCGGGTTCAGCCACGCCATATCGGGATCGTTCGTCAGCACCTCTTCACGGAATGCTGCCATACCCAGCTCTTCGAGCCGCTTTGTTCCGACACTGATCATCTCTTCACCGATAGCGGGGATCGGCGAAAGCCCTTCGGTCAGCGCACGCAGCCACAGCCCCGTGCCCCCGACGATGATTGGGGTCGCTCCCCGCTCGGCAATCGCTTGGCAAATCGGCGCCGCCTCACGCGCGAAGCGCCCCGCCGACCACCGTTCACTCCCCGATGCGATGCCATCAAGGTGGTGCGGGGTTTGCGCCTCGTCCGCCGCGCTCGGACGAGCCGTCAGAACGCGGAGCGGCGCGTATACCTGCATCGCATCGGCATTTACAATCTCCCCGCCCAGCCGCGCGGCAAGATCGAGCGCGAGCTGGGACTTGCCCGCTGCGGTGGGCCCTGCAATGACGACGGCTTCGAGCATAACGATCGGCGATACCATAGATGACGACCGTCCTCACCCTTGTGGCGCCGGGCGCGCTTTCAGACGACCAAGTGACTGCGTTGACGCGCGAGCTGCCTGACGTGGCGGCGACGCGGCGGCTGGGTGACCGCGCCGTTGATATCGAGGTTGAGGCGTCCCCCTCAGCGGTACGCAGCTTCGCGCAAAGCGGGCTGGCGGACAAAGGCCTCGATATCGCCGTCGGCACGCAAGAGACGCGTCGCAAATCCGTGCTCGTCTGCGATATGGATTCAACCATCATCGGGCAAGAATGCCTCGACGAATTGGCCGATGTCGCCGGCATTGGCGCTGAGATCGCGGCGATCACCGAGCGGGCCATGCGCGGCGAACTCGACTTTGAAGAGGCGCTCAGGGACCGCGTGGCCCAGCTTAAGGGCCTTCCCGCAAAAACCATTCAAGAGGTGATCGCGACCCGGCTCTCACTGAACGCCGGCGCCGAAACCCTTGTGAAAACCATGCGCAAGCACGGCGCCTTCACCGCCCTCGTCTCAGGCGGCTTCACCCCGTTCACCGCGGCCATCGCGAAACAAGCCGGCTTTAGCGCCCACCGCGGCAACACGCTTGAGGTGGATGAACAGGGCCTTCTCACCGGCAACGTCGTCCCGCCCATCCTGGGCAAGGAAGCCAAGCGCGACGCCCTCGTCTCCTTTTGTAGCGAACAGGGCGTGGCGCCCAGCGCCGCCGTCGCCATTGGCGATGGGGCGAATGATCTGGCGATGATCGAGCTCGCCGGGCTAGGTGTGGCCTATCGCGCAAAGCCCGTGGTCGCAGCGGCCGCCGATGCCGCGATCAAACACACAGATCTGCGCTCAGTGCTTTATTTCCAAGGCTATTGCGACAGCGAGATCGACGCTTAAGTCTATGTCATGCGGCGCTTGATCAAGGCCGCAGACCGAATGCCGTAGGAGGGCGCCATGTCAGACGCTGCAAAAGCCACCATCGAGTCGGCCGTCGCCGAGAACCAGGTGATGCTGTTTATGAAGGGGACGCCGCAATTCCCGCAATGCGGGTTTTCGTCCGCCGTCGTGCAAATTCTCGATTATCTCGGCGTCAGCTACGGCGCGATGAATGTCCTTGAGGATCAAGACATCCGCCAGGGCATCAAAACCTTCTCCGATTGGCCGACCATCCCCCAGCTTTATGTGAAGGGCGAATTCGTCGGCGGCTGCGACATCGTTCGGGAAATGTTTGAGCAAGGTGAGCTACGCCCGTTCCTGCAAGAAAAAGGCGTGCTCGAGGCTGACGCGTCAGCTTAGCCTGACGCCTCCACCCGCTCAGCGGCCCAAATGGCGGGATGATGGTCGACGGGAATCGCCGCGACCGTCTGCGCCAAGCGCTTCGCGATAAGCATATCTGTGGACGTCGCCTGCCACGCTGGCGCAAGGTCAATGTGCTGCGCCATCCCTGGCGGCAGCAAGGCCGTTGCGCTGCGCACCAGCGGACGTTGGAAGGCGCGGGCCCAGATGGGCAAGATCGGCGCCGCTGCCAAGATCTCTAAGAATTGCGTCAGGATCGGGCTCGGACGCAGCAACTCTTGGTTCGACGTAAGATACCTTTCCATGGCTGCCCAATCCGTTGGCGGATCAAGCACGCCATAGGCTTTACCAATCGGCGCCGCTTCCGCCACCGCCGCGTCTTTCTCCTCATCCGTCAGGGGCGTCACGAACGCTGCATATGCGCGCGCAAACCCATAGCTTGCCGTCGTGTGCACCCATTTAAGAAGATCCGGATCGCTCGCGGCGTAGGGCTGCCCCTCATCGGTCCGCCCACGAATGGCCTCGTGTCGCCGATTGATGCCCTCGATCATCGACGTCGCAACGCTTTGCGCGGCATAGACCGATACCATGGCGGCAAAGCCAGTGCGTTGCAGCCGCCCCTTCGGGTCGGTTTTAAAATCCGTATGCTGCCAAACGCCATCGCGCACCCGCGGCTCGGCAAGCTCGAGCAACACGGCGGACGCACCGCCGCAAAACAAAGCCACAGGATTTGAGAAAATTTTCCAGGAGACGCTGGTCGCTGGCGTGAATGCCGCCTCACCCGCGGGCGACGTGAAGAGAGCCCGGCGCTCTGGCCGTAAATCTAGAAAAGCGTCGTAGGTATGGCTCGCGAGCGCCGAGAGCGGCCGCAGCCAGAAAGCGCCCCGCCCGCCAGTCGGGCTTTCATATCGGCAATACCATCCGCCCGCGC
>CAYFHK010000074.1:0-12980 GCA_964342585.1 uncultured Caulobacterales bacterium
GCATCTCCATAGTAAGGCGGCGGGAGCCCCGCGGGCAAGATGGTCTTCGGTGCCGTTGGAGAGCCAGAGGCAACGCCCCTAATTGGCCACGGCCCAGCTACTGGCGTATCCTGAATTTCGGCCAACTTTGGGGAAGCTATCGGCACGCAATCGAGCGAAAACTTCTAAGTGTTGGTCAGCTATTCAAGAGGTGGCGTTGAATTTGCTGATCAGTTGCTTTTGGCACTCATCGATAAAGGCTTCGATGGGTACCTAGACCGGCAGAAC
The DNA here is from genome assembly GCA_964342585.1 of uncultured Caulobacterales bacterium. GTDB lineage: Bacteria > Pseudomonadota > Alphaproteobacteria > Caulobacterales > Parvularculaceae > Parvularcula. The sequence continues at coordinate 268 of CAYFHK010000074.1, forward strand.
ATCGACGACGCTAAAGATTGGAAGGAGCGCTTAGCTGCGCTGCTCGCCAGATGTGATACTGTCATCCTTGTACTCACAAACGCTTCGGTTCGATCGGCAATTTGCGATCGGGAAGTTGAAAATGCCCGCAGTTCTGGGAAGCGCATCTTCCCTGTCGTGCCAAAGTCTCTCCGAGGGCCTTACCCCACCAGATCACCTGTCGGGGCTGAACTTCAACTACTTTTTTGAAGAGCCTGCCTTCACCGGTTCAGGCTATTACGACGGTGTGTGAGGCCTAAAAATCGCTGAAAACAGATCCGAGCTGGCTCCGAGGAAAAACACGCTCTTACGATACGACGCTTTAGGACAATTGGTCGCCGTCTGTTCCGATCTAAAATTATGGAGTGCCTGTCTGATTTTGGGGCGATTGACCGGGAATTGGGTTCTGCGGCGGTAGCACAGGGTCGTCTGTCACCGGCCCATCATTCTGTATACGTCCCGGTTCCAAGTCGAGAACGACGGGTTCCTCGAATTCTTGCCCTTGCCCGAGGCCGGGCGGCGGTGGCGGTTGTTGCGGACGGAAGCACGCGTCGCTGTTATCACAGATTTCGAAAGGACCTTGCGGTCGCAGAATGTCGCCAGACGGGGCCGTACACACGCATTGTGAGCCTGTATTTGCGGCATACGCCCCTTCGCCACATAGCATCGCGCCGCAGCCTTGGGGATTCGCAGGATTTAGAAGCGATGCTGTGATGCCGCCTTCCGAACTGAATTTCGGGGCCCCGATGCCGTAGGCCTGCATACAGGCTGTCATGATATTTCCAAGATTATCGTCGAATTGTTGTTTTGTCGGTAAAATCAGGCCGGGATCAGGCTTACCGGGTTCTGGAGTCGCTGACGCGGGAAGATTACCATCAACGCCGTCCGAAGTGCACGACAAGATATCGGCCATCATTTCTTCGTGTGCACCGCACATGCCTGGCTGCCCCTCTGGGCCTCCCGGTATTTGTGCACCGCTGGAGCTTCGAGAATTTGCCCCCTCTTCTTCGTTTGTCGACGAAGAACTAACCCAGGCCCCGAAAAGGCTCCTGTAAAGCGCTTGCCAAACTGGATCATTGTAGGGATCTGGAAAACGTCGACTATAGTTCGTTCCTGGTTTCTCTAAATTTTGGATCGCTTTGTGGTCTGCCGCTGTAGTTGTTTCATCGAAAAATCGAGTGTTTCCGCCCAAATATGCCATGAATGCGTGAAACATTTCATGAGCCAGCGTAGACGCGACTTGCTCCTTAGCAATCTGGGGATTGGGATTGCCAAATTTTGTATTTATCGTGATAACGGGCGAACCACCATTGTTCGCAGTATCACCAAAAACATCGGCCGGCTTATACTTCGCCGTAGCGGCCTGGACAGTCTTTTGAGCCCCCTCAGCCGCTTGATCAAACTCTTCGTCTAGCTTCCGAAGCATCCCGTCATACCCTTCGTTAATTTGGGCGCGTCTTCTCAAGCTGATGTCTTTCTTATCTAGTTCCTGGCGTCGCGATTCCTCGATGGCAACAATTGCAGCTTGTCGGAATTCCTCGCGCCCTTCTGTCGTGTCGAGATAATCAGTGACTTCGTTTTTTACCTCTTCAGTAAGCTCTGCGATCCCAAACGGATCATTGTCCCCATCATCGTCTTTGTTCTGCGAATTGTTATTGCTCTGCGCCAATGGATTTGCGCATCCATCTCCGCCGGTACTCAGTACACCGTTGGCAGAGACACCAAATTGGCTGCCGCCGTCGTGGGGAGCGCTGCCCGCCTCGATAAGGCAGGCACCAAGGTTTGATCCCGGATTGCCGGTGGCCATCATGGCTGCTGTGGTACAGCCCAGCCAGGTGCCGCCGTTCGCGCCTGGGAACGCGCCGACAATCGGATTGTTACCGCTGTCTTCGCCGGCCGCCGAAAGGCCGCCTAGGCCTGAATTGCTGCCGCCAGCGCCAGCGCAATTGGTTGGCACGAGAGACGCCGTGGCCACACCGAACGGCGTTTCATCTGGAACCTCATTTCCATTGCCATCACTTCGCCGGATGGGAGTCATAGACGAGCCTGCGGCCATACTGGCTTCGCAGCCAATGGAACGACCACATGCTGGCACGCCACCCGCCGCAGCGGCGCCGCGCATCTCGACAAAGCTGCACGTGCCCATGCCAACATTCATTGGATCGAGAAGCGCGGCAATCTGCAGAGGGAAATCCCCCGATGGCGCAAAGATTTCGATTGATCCGCTCAACGGTTCGTAGAGGTGAAGACGGAGATCGGTTGCAGCAGAGGCATATTCGAACGTGCGTGCGTGGTACATCAGCCAACTATGAAAGCGCGAGAGGCCGCGATACTTCACCATATCGTCGAGCATTAAGAGCGGGTTATAAATTCCACGAATGCCATTGATACCGTCATCCATCGGATCAATGACATCGCCATGCCCCATGGCTGACCAACGCGTTTCAAATCGCCAAAGGATAGCGTCAATCAGAACGGCGTATATCACGACTTGATCTGCAGACAGACAATTTAAGCTGTTTTGAAACTCGCTGAGGACAAAAAGCTGTTCGATATGATCGTCCGCGGCGACCGCGCGGGCGAAGCGCGTGAAAGGTCGAGCATAGGGCAGTGGCGTTTGACAGGACGGTTCGTCTCGGAGCTCCTGCCGCGCGGTCACGAACCGAGTTGTGTCGATGGCTGTACGGATCGCTGAATCGAGATCGATGGCGAGCAAAATCATGCGCGCGTCGTCATCATCCGCCGCACGCGCAACTGCCAGGGCGTTGCGCAATTCGTCTTCATATCGGCGCGAGAATTCAGCTTCCATCGCTTCGAGTGAAGCTTGTTCAGCAGTAGAAATTGCCCCGTCCTCTGTTACCGTGTTCAGAGTTTCGGCATACCGAAAATCGAGGTCTTCAACTGTATCGATAAGCATGGGTAGGCTGAAGAGCCAGCGATATATACTCGATTGCGGCACCCTGGTGACGAGTGCGAAATCATTTCCGCGAAGCGCCGAGAACTCGCCATCAAATATGATCGGGTCTTCGTTCGACCAACTGCGATAGACCTCTGCGGTAGATGGGTCCTCGGAATTTGTGGGTTCGGCGTTTTGCAAGCCGACATTAAGCAGCGCGATAAGCGCAAACAAAAAATTCGCTGACATTGGTATCTCCCCTAGGCTGAGGATATACGCAAAGTGACCCATTTGTAAACGAGATGACCTGCTCTCCTATTGGTCCGCCATTTGAATGGAGAGTTCACCACCAAGTGGCCCGCTCCCCGTATTGCCCCCACCAGACGGTAGAGTTTTCCGGTTCAATCAGGGCGGCGGGCTGGCTGCGCTGCCCCGATTTATGAGCGTGATCTGCGGTTTGTTGCCGATGGCGTTGTGCGGTCGTATCTCGTTAAAATCTCTAGGCTAAGTCTCCAGCTTTTCGTGTGCGTCAGCGAGGCTCAGGAACCAATGCGCGTTCAGGCACTCGGCTCGGAACCGGCCGTTGAAGGCCTCAATGAACGCGTTGTCCGTCGGCTTGCCCGGCCGGGAGAAGTGGAGCACCACCCCATTCCGGTAAGCCCAAAGATCGAGGTCACGTGAGAAAAACTTCGATCCCTGATCGACCTGTATGGTGCTCGGATAGCCAACCTGGCTGCAGACCCGTTCGAGGGTGTTGACGACGTCCTCACCGCGATAACGTGTCCACGACAGTTAGAATGCTGATCTTTCGGCCTGTGACGAGCTGGTCGTAAACGAAGTCCATGGCCCATGTCTCCATCGGTCCCGATGGGTCTTTACGATCGTTGCGCAGCTTCGCTTTGACACACCGCTTGGGCGGTCTCTTGCGGAGTTGAAGCCCAAACTCTTTGTAAATCCTGCGAACGTTCTTGTGATTGACCTCCCAGCCTTCGCGCCGGAGCAAGATGTACACGCGCCGGTAGCCGTAGCGAACACCGGTCTCGTAGATCTCCTCGATGCGCTTTTCCAGCGCGGCCTGATCGGGGCGACGAGACGTGTACAGATAAGACTTCGGATCGAACATCATTACGCTGCAGGCCCGACGGATGGACAGGGCCCATTCGACACACAGCTCGTCCACCAGCTTGCGCTTCCGACCATGCTTCAGATCTTTCGTTTCAGAACGTCCTGGAGCATTTCTTTGTCCAGTGAGAGATCAGCCACGATCTTCTTCGGCCGGTTACTCTCATCCTTGAGCTGCTTCAGCCGCCGCATCTCGGTAGGCAGCAGGCCCCCGTACTTCTTCTTATTGAAGTTCGGCGCCTGGCTGATTCCGTTGAACGTATACGTTCAACCCCGGCAGATCTCTGCGACGGGCACACCTTCCTCACCCTTTTTCAGAATGAACGCCTTCTGCGCGTCCGTAGACTTCGATGCTTTCATCGTTCCTCGTTCCGTTCCCAGCGAGGATCGTGACCGAAGAGACTATAAGCCGAAACTGGGGAATTTTCGCGGGGCAAGTCACATTGAAGAGGAACTTTAATGGTAGCAAGGTGGTAGCACGAAAATTGCTACGCACCTGCAAAAACCCATAAGTCGTTGAATTCATTGGTGAGCCCGACAGGATTCGAACCTGTGACCCGCTGATTAAAAGTCAGCTGCTCTACCAACTGAGCTACGGGCCCGACCGAGCGGTGGAGATAGAGGGACGCGTTTGGGGGGTCAACCGATAGTTCAGGGCTTTCCCGGCTTACCGGCCGCGAAATATTGTCCAGGCCATTCGTCGGTAGCGCGCACCAGGTGGAAGCGGCTTGTTGCTCAAGTCTTGGGCCGCCAATTTGAGCGGCGCTGACACGGGCGCCAACGCCCGCATGACCGGACGACCTTTTCCAATCGCGTCGACATCAGCCAAATCTGACCGCACTTTACGCAGCTCTTCTGAGGCGACGGCGAATCGATGGAGCCGTGGGATCGGTCCTTCGATTTTCGGCGCTGCCCCTTGGACGGGGGACACATGGCGCGCACGGCCGAGGCCATAGGAAGCACCCCATCGCCGAAATGCCGTTTCCGTCGCCTCATCGAATGCCTCTTCTGTGAGGAGACGAGCGAGCAGCGTCGCCAACCCGCCATCATGCACAGCTGCCACGGCGATGGCTTCCTCGATAGCTCTCGGATCACCAGGTTCGAAGAATCGGGCCGTCTCATTGATCATGCGATCGAGAGGCGCGCGCAATTCGGGTCGCTCGGGCAGCGTTGTCTTCATCGCTTCAACAACGGGATGGGCCAAGAGCCTGCCCTCCCCGAACACGCCTTCCACCGCATCGCGCCACCATTGGAGCCTGATCTCGCCGATCATGGGCTCGCTCACACGGGCGGGTGTGCCGCGCAGCTCGGCCGTGAACGCCATCAGCGTGAGCGCCGCCGCGCGCCGGTCGACCGGATAAAACCGCAAGGCAAAGTGGTGATCGGGCTCCGCATGCGCGACACGCGGCCAAAGCGCGGCCACCACATCCTCGGTGAGCGGGGCTAGGCTTTTACGGGGCACTCGGACTTTCAGCCGGTTTTCCGTCTGCGGCCGCGCCTTCGGACCAATCGCGTTTCACGCCTGTGAGCAGCAGAAGCGGTGAGGCGATGAACACGGAAGAATAGGTCCCAATCAGGATCCCCCAGATCAGCGCGAAGCTGAACCCTCTCAGAACTTCGCCCCCGAAGAGGAATAGCGACACAAGCGCGATCAGCGTTGTCACAGACGTCATCAAGGTGCGCGAAAGGGTTTGGTTGATCGACAGATCGATCACTTCAGTCAGCGGCTTCCGCTTAAATTTGCGGAGGTTCTCGCGGATCCGGTCATAGACGACGACGGTGTCGTTCATCGAATACCCGATAATGGTCAACAGCGCCGCAATGATCGACAGCGTGAATTCGAGCTGCGTGACCGAGAAAACGCCAATGGTAATCGCCACGTCATGCACAAGCGCGAGCACCGCACCAAGGCTGAACTGCCACTCAAAGCGGAACCAAATATAGACGAGCATCATCCCCACAGCGAGGACCATTGCGAGCACGCCTCGCTGGACGAGCTCACCCGAAACGGTGGGCCCCACGACGTCGACGCGGCGGAAGCTGATGTCTTCGCCGAGCGTCTCAACGAGGACGGCTTGGACTTGGTTAGCGACCTGGGTTTGGAGTTGTTCTGCCGCCTGATCGATGCCCTCGGATGAGATGTCAGCCTCGCCCTCAACATCCTGCTCTTCAACGACCACGACAATACCCGCAGGCGCGCCGGCAACGCCGCCGATTTCCCTGGCTGCTACGTTCCCAAGGCCCAGCGCATCGACCGCCGAGCGCACCTCGCCCAGATCACTCGCGGTAAAGGTCTGTTCCGGCGCCGGCCCCACTTCGACGGTGACGCCGCCGCGGAAATCGATCCCGAAGTTCAGGCCAATCGTCAGGAATGCAAAGATGGACGCAGCCACGACAAGCGCAGAAAGCCCCATCGTGACATTGCGCGCCTTGGTGAAAGGGATCTTCGTTTCGGTCGGGACGAGATTCAAAGGCATAGGTGCCGCCTCTACAGGACGAGGGTTTTCGGACGGGCACGCAAGACGTAGCCGCCGGCGAAGAGACGCGTGAGAACGAAAGCGGTGAACACGGAGGTCATCACGCCGATCCCCAGGGTGATGGCAAAGCCCCGAACCGGGCCGGAGCCCAATTGGAACATGATCATCGCCGCAATCAGTGTGGTGAGGTTTGCGTCGAAGATTGCAGACCACGCGTGCCGATAGCCCGCTTCAACCGCTGCCACAGGCGCTTTTCCGGCCGCCACCTCTTCACGGATGCGTTCAAACACAAGGACGTTCGCATCGACCGCCATGCCGATTGTCAAAACAATCCCGGCAATCCCCGGCAAGGTCAGCGTTGCGCCCAGCAACGAGAGCGCGCCCGCGATGAGCACCACGTTCGCCAGCAGCGCGATGTCGGCATAAAGACCAAATCGGCCATAGGTGACCACAATAAAAATGATGACCCCGACGAAACCGATGATCAGCGCGATCGTACCCGCGCGGACGGAGTCGGCACCGAGATCGGCACCCACCGTCCGCTGCTCGATCACGGTTAACTCAGCGGGCAGCGCGCCGGACCGGATCAAGATGGCCAGCTCGGTTGCCTCTTGCGGGCTGAAGGTCCCGGTGATGCGGCCTGAGCCCCCCGTAATGGGGCTCTGGATCACCGGCGCCGAGATGATTTCCTCGTCCAGGACAATCGCGAAGCGACGCCCGATATTCTCAGTCGTCACGTCGCGGAAGCGGCGACGGCCGCTCGAATCGAATGCAAAGTTGACCTGGAACCCAGCCCCATCCGTGTTCGGTGAGGCGCTGGCGTCGGTCACCATATCCCCGGTCACGTCGGCTTGTTCGAAAAGGATCAAGAAGCCGCTGCCATCGGTCATCGGCAGGCGGATGCGCCGCGGCGGCACGGGTGCATTGGGGTCCGCCGAGTCGTCCACCATGTGGAAACTCAGCTGACCCGTCCGATTGATGACTTGCTGAAGGCTTTGGGAATCGCTCTCGCCGGGGACCTGCACGACAAGGCGGTTCGCGCCTTGGCGCTGAATAGACGGCTCAGTCGTGCCCAGACTATCGATCCGGCGTCGTACCACCTCGATCGAGTCGGCCACGGCATTGTCCGCATAGAATTCAGCCGCTTCATCGGTGAAGGTCAGAATGATGCGATTTGCAGCGTCATCGCGTGACAGTCGCAGATTTCGCGCGCCGCCGCCAATGCCTCCAAGGCCACCTAAAGGTTGCGACAGATCGCGCAGTCGCGTGAACGCGATATCCATATCGGCCGGATTGGTGATTGGCACACTGATTTGGTTGCCATTAATGTCGATACGCCCAAAGCCGATGCGCCCCCCCTCGCCCCGGCGCAACGCGCGCTGAATATCGCTTCGGTAAGACTGTATCCGGTCACTGATCACCTTATCGGTGTCCACCTCGAGCAGGAGGTAGGAGCCGCCTTGCAAATCGAGCCCTAAGGTCAGCCGCGTATCCGTGAACCCCGGCGGCGTTTCCCCGCGCGGAAAGAAGTTCGGCAGTGCGAAATAGGCGCCAGCGAGAATCAGAACCGCGATCGCCCCAATTTGCCAGCGGGTGAACTGTAGCAACGCTCTGTTCCTTTATTATTCTTTCGCTTTACAGCGACGATGGCTCGATCGGCGGGCCTGATTATTTCTTTTCAGCTGGTTCGGTACGTGAGCGGACATCCGTCAGCGTCGTTTTGACGACATCGACAGCCACGCCATTGGCGATTTCAACGGTGATCTCGCTGCCTTCGCTGACTTTCGTGACCTTGCCCACAATGCCGCCCGCCGTGACGACCGTGTCGCCGCGCTTCACAGCGTCAATCATAGCCTGGTGCTTCTTCCGCATCTGTTGCTGTGGTCGGATGAGCAGAAAGTAGAAGACCACAAACATCAGAACGAGCGGGATCAGCATATCGACAATGCTGCCCGTTGGGGCGGGTGCCGGCGCTTGGGCCAAGGCGTAAGTGGGGGACATGTGTGCTCCTTCGGGAAACCCGGGGGTCGAATTCGAAGCGGCGCTATAGACCGGACTGGGCCTGCGGGGCAACGGTCACCACGCGGTCAAGCCCAGCGGCATCTTTTAAGACGTCGATGCGATGGCTGGAGAAGGCATTGGCCATCATCGCCGCGACCGCTTTGCCTTGCGTGGCCCCAATTTCAAGGAAGATGGAGCCGTCAGCTGAGAGCATTGGGGGAAGGCTTTTTGCCAGCGCTCGATAGGCTTCGAGGCCATCATCTCCCGCTCTCAGCGCCATTCGCGGTTCAAAGTCGGCAACGCTGTTCGGGAGGACCGCGCCTTCTTCTATGTAGGGCGGGTTGCTGACGATCAGGTCAAACCGCTCTTCCAATGGCACCGCAAAATCCGCTTCGATGAATTCCGTGCGCGCGATGACGCGGTTCTCGACCGCATTTCGCGCCGCAACGGCCAATGCGGCGGCTGATAGATCGACGCCGGCTCCAGTTGCCCCCGGATGCTCCGCTAAAATCGACACGAGCAAGCACCCAGATCCCGTCCCCAAGTCGAGGATCCGCCGTGGCGACATCCGTACCGCCTGCTCAACAATCATCTCAGTTTCTGGCCGCGGGATCAGCACATCCGGCGTGACGATGAAGGGCCGACTGTAGAACTCTTGTTGCCGGCGGATATAAGCGACTGGTTCTCCCTTCACGCGGCGCGCAATCGCTTCATCAAATCGGCGCAGCACCTCGGCCGGGGCCGCCTCATTCTCAACAGCGATCAACGCCGCCCGATCAAGGCCGCTCGCCCATTCAAGCAGGACCCGCGCGTCAAGGGCAGCGGTGGTCGAACCCGCGAGCGCGGCGCGACCAGCATCAAGAGCTTGGCGCCAGCTGCGTGTCACGCCTCTTCTTCGATGGCAGACAAACGATCGGTTTGATCGGCAAGAATCAGCGCGTCGATCATCTCGTCCACGGCCTCACCTGCCATCATCTTATCGAGCTTATAGAGCGTCAGGTTGATGCGATGGTCGGTCACGCGGCCTTGGGGGAAATTGTAGGTTCTGATCCGCTCGGACCGGTCGCCAGTTCCCACCTGCCCTTTACGAGACTGCGCCCGCTCCGCTTCGAGCCGCGAGCGTTCGGCATCATATAGCCGCGCGCGCAGCACCTTCATCGCTTTTGCACGGTTCTTATGCTGCGATTTCTCGTCTTGTTGGCTGACCACAATGCCGGTGGGCAAGTGAGTGATCCGCACAGCCGAATCCGTGGTGTTCACCGATTGGCCGCCAGGGCCCGACGCGCGGAAAACATCAATCCGCAAGTCTGCGTCGTTGATTTCTATATCCACGTCCTCCGGCTCAGGCAGCACCGCGACGGTCGCCGCAGAGGTGTGGATCCGCCCTTGGGTCTCGGTCTCCGGCACGCGTTGTACACGGTGAACGCCGCTTTCGAATTTGAGGCGCCCAAAGACGTTGTCGCCGGAAATGGTCGCTTGCACTTCCTTATAGCCGCCCATTTCGCTCTCGGAGGCCTCGAGGATTTCCACGCGCCAGCCACGGATCTGCGCATAGCGTTGATACATGCGGAAGAGATCGCCCGCGAACAGGGCGGCCTCATCACCCCCGGTGCCCGCGCGGACTTCGAGGATAACGGGCGCATTATCAGCCTTGTCTTTGGGCAGCAGCATCAGCTGCACCTGATGCTCAAGGGCGGGAAGACTCTCGTTCAGTTCGTCGATTTCCTCGCGCGCCATCGCCGCCATTTCGGCGTCATCGCCTTCGACCATTTCCTCCGCATCTGCGAGGTTGCGGCGTGCCTCGATCAAAGCCCGCGCGCTCTCCACGATCGGGCGAAGCTCCGCATGCTCCTTCGACAGCTTCACGATGTCTTCAGGGTCGGTGACCGTCGCCATCTGCGCTTCGATGGACTCGAACCGGGAAATGATCGCGTCAAGCTTCGCGTGGGGGATCAAGGGTCGTGAACTTTCAAAGGGTTATCGCCTAGCTTTCAGGCGGTGCCAAGGCTTGCGATACTTGTCAACGGACGGCGAGTCGCGAGCGTTCTACATCATTTCCGCAGGCTGGCTAAGCCGCGCTGCGAGCAACGTTTGCAGGTTCGCCCCCGCCGGCATGAGCGATGCGCGGAAACGACCGATGAGTGCTTGCTTCGCCGCATCTTGCTTCGGCGCTCGCGACATTTGCTGAGCGTACACATCGAAACGGCTCGATTTCAGCCAGGCTTTGAGCCCCGGGTGTTGGGCCCATGCCATTTGGTTCATCGTGCCGATATACTGCTCCAGCAGATAATCCTCGACCGTCTCCGTCATCGCGACGGGCCTGGCTAAGGCGTTTTTCTCTTTGTCCGTCTCAACATGCGCCTCAACCCATGCGATCAGCGCGGCGCTCATACAAATCCAGGGAAACCTCACCGGCTGCATCACGATGCGGTCTTGTTGAAAGATTGGTTGGCGCGGCTGACGGCGGGCGGCGGACGCCGTGCAATCGACGAAGATGGCCTCTTCGGGCACGTCATATGCACCTGCTGCTAATTCCATCCGTCCACGACTGATTGCCTGCACGCGCCCCAGCCGAACGATTTGCGCGATGCCGCGCAGCATTTTGAGCTCGTGCTCGCTGATCGTGGCGCCGTGAAAAAAGGCCGGCCGATGGTTTGGATCTAGCCGTAGCCAGACACCTGCGGCTTCCATGCGATCGGCAAAATCCTCGGCAGAATTCGCAGCGGCTGTCGCTTCCATCTGCGCCGCCAGTGCCTCGACGGTCGAATGAAAGTAGGTATCCTGACATTGCGTTGTCGCCCGATTGATCATCCAACCATCGCGCGGGACAACCCAGACGAGCCGCTGAGTATCAACACCATGCTCAAGCAGCCAAACACACGCGTCCATCGCAGTCTTGCCCGCACCAAGGACGACAAAGTCTTCGTGACCCGGCACCAGTGACGGCAGGTCGTTTGGCGGAACGCAGCGGACGCCCTCCCCCACCTCAAAGCTTCGTTGATGGGTTTTTGGAATGGCGTTCTCATAAAAGCTGGCATCGACAATCCGCTTACGGATTTCGACGTCGTAGCGCGTGCCGGTTTCAAGGCAGCGAATTTCGCCTTCGGGCGTCACCTCATGGCCACCAAGGAAACGCACGCGCCCTGATGGCAAGAGGCGCGTCGTCAGCGCCTGCTCAAAATGCTCAAGGATCTCTGTCTGCGTGGCCAACTCTTCAAAGCCAGAGTTCCAACCAACCGTGTCGATCCGGCCAGATCCAAGCGGATGAGAGTTCACACCATAATAGGATGAAGGCTGATGAAGCCGCACGAAGGGATAAGCATCAACCCAATGCCCACCAACCTTCTGTCGTCGGTCAACGAGGAGAATGTCGGCGTCGGTTTCGTCAAACAGCGTATCGGCAAAGGTGAAGCCCACCGCACCGGCGCCAATGATCAGATAATCCGTCTCCGCTATCATCGCGGCGTCCCTCCAAGCGCGGTCTTCGCCGCCCCCTTGCGCCGCGCCGCCAATTCTTATTCTGCGGCTTGGCTTTCAGCGGCTTTGGCCGCTTCCATCTCTGCTGCTTTTTGCTCACATAGCTCGACAAGCTTGTCGATCATATCCTCATTGCGCAGCTTCGAGGCCGGCACCCCGCCCAGATAGAGCATGCCCGCTTCCGCACCGCCGCCGGTGAAACCGAGATCAGTTTCCCGCGCTTCACCCGGTCCATTCACGACACATCCGATAACGGACAATGACATTGGCTGAGAAATGTGTGAGAGCCGCGCCTCGAGCTTCTCCACTGTACGGATGACATCAAAACCCTGCCGCGCGCAGGATGGGCACGAAATCACATTCACGCCGCGGTGACGCAGGCCGAGCGATTTCAGGATATCGAAACCAACTTTGATCTCTTCTTCAGGTTCCGCCGACAAACTCACACGGATGGTATCGCCAATGCCCGCCCATAGGAGACCGCCAAGACCGATGGCGGATTTGACGGTGCCAATCCGCAAACCACCCGCTTCGGTCACCCCGAGATGCAGCGGCGCATCCGTCGCCTCAGCCAAGCCGTGATAAGCGGCCACGGTGAGGAATACGTCAGAAGCCTTCACCGAAATCTTGAACTCGTGAAAGTCATTGTCCTGAAGGATTTTCGCGTGGTCGAGCGCGCTTTCCACCATCGCTTCGGGACATGGCTCGCCGTATTTCTCGAG
>CAYFHK010000075.1:0-12761 GCA_964342585.1 uncultured Caulobacterales bacterium
TCGAGAATGGCCACAGCGCGGAGGAGAACCAGGTGTCGAGAACGTCTTCGTCTTGCACCAATTCCGCATAGCCGCCGTAATGGGCCTGCGCTTGTGCCAGCGCGTCTTCCTCAGACATCGCGCAAAAAGCTTGGCCGTCAGTCCCATACCACACCGGGATTTGGTGGCCCCACCACAGCTGGCGGGAAATGCACCAGGGCTGGATATTGTCCAGCCACTGATAATAGGTCTTCGTCCACGTCTCAGGCACGAAGCGCGTTTCGCCCTGCTCCACCGCGGCCCGCGCGGGCTTGGCCATGGTCGCCGCATCGACATACCATTGATCCGTCAGCATGGGCTCGATGACGACGTTCGAACGGTCACCAAACGGTTGCTGAATCTGCTTGTCCTCGATTTGGATCAAGAGCCCGTCGGCTTCGACATCGGCGACCACGCGCTTGCGCGCCTCATACCGGTCGAGGCCGCGATATTCATCCGGCACCAGATTGATCGCGTCGACATCGTCGGCGTCCGACAAACCCTCCTTCGCGATGCGCATCGCCTTTGCGCTTTCCTCCGCATAAGGCGCGCCGTCAGCCCGCATCGCGGCATGCTGATCCATCAGTCGATAGAGCGGGATGTTGTTGCGCTTGGCGACCTCATAGTCGTTGAAGTCGTGGGCCCCGGTGATCTTCACGGCGCCCGAGCCAAAATCGGGATCTGGATATTCATCCGTGATAATCGGGATCAAACGGCGGTGCTCTTTCGGGCCGACTGGGATTTCGCATAGCTTGCCGACGATCGGCGCGTAGCGCTCATCATCCGGGTGCACCGCCACCGCACCATCGCCCAGCATGGTTTCGGGCCGCGTCGTCGCAATCGAGATATAGTCCCGCGTCTCGCGAAGGGTGACGTTGCCGTCTTCGTCCTTCTCGACATATTCATAGGTCTGGCCATCCGCCAACGGATATTTCACGTGCCACATATGGCCAGGCGTGTCGCGGTTCTCGACCTCAAGATCGGAGATGGCGGTCAGCAGTTTGGGGTCCCAATTCACCAGGCGCTTGTCGCGGTAGATCAGCCCCTCATTATAAAGCTCGACGAAGACCTTGCGCACCGCGCGCGCCATTTGCTCGTTCGGATCGTCCGGGTCCGCCGGGTTATGCATGGTGAAGCGCTCACGGCTCCAGTCACAGGACGCGCCTAAGCGCCGCAACTGTCGCTGAATGGTGCCTGCGCTTTCGGCCTTCCATTCCCACACCTTCTCGATGAACGCCTCGCGGCCGATGTCGTGGCGCGAGGGGTCCTGCCGCTCGGCCATTTGCCGTTCGACGACCATTTGCGTGGCGATGCCCGCGTGATCGGTCCCCACCTGCCACAGCACATTCTTCCCGCGCATGCGGTTGAACCGCACGAGGACGTCTTGCAGCGTGTTGTTGAGGGCGTGCCCCATATGCAGGCTGCCCGTGACATTGGGCGGCGGGATCACGATGCAGAAGGGCTCGCCGGTCCCTGAGGGCTTGAAGCAGCCCGCCGCCTCCCACGCCGCATAAAGGCGTTGTTCGGCTTCGGCGTGGTCGAAAGTTTTGGGCAGGGTCAGCGCATCATCGGTCATAGACTGCGCGTTTAAGCGCGGTGTGCCGCGGGAGCAACGCCGCAGCGCTAGTCCATCGCGTCGCCTTCGCGTAGAGGGGGAGCATGGTGGGGATGCAGTTTTTCATGGGTGAGGATTTCGCGATCAATTTTGTCGCGGGTCTCATCGTGATGATCATCGAAATCGCGCTGATCGTGCTGGTGGTGAACCGCGCGATCGCCCATGCGCAGCGTCGCGCTGAGGACAATCGCTGGGCCGGTACGCGCGGCGTGATCCTCGCGGGCATGATCGCCGATCTGCGTCAGATAAACTTGCTGATGTTGAATATCTTCGGCCAGCTGCCCATCGATGCCGAGGACGGTACCGTTGATCGCGTAAAGGCATTCGCCGCTTCGCCGCTCATGCTTTATCCCAGCCGCATCCCCTATGTCTTGCCGGATGTCGAACGGGATGTGACGGACCTGCGAAACGCGGTGAGCTTTGCGAACACCGCCATTTCGGCGGAATGGTACAAGGATATCGCCGAGCTGGCATCGATCGCTGGGATCGTCACGCGGTCGGCCAACAACATTCAAACGTCACGCACCTACGGCCCAGTGGCCCAACTGCCTGATCTTTCGCTGGAGGCCGTTCCGGAAACGGGGTTCTTTGCATCGCTGAACAAGGCGATGACGGAGATGGACACTGAGGAACTGCACATTCGCTTTCTCCGTCGCCTGATCGTTACGGTGAATGGTATCTTGCTCATGAACCAGGCCGCCGAGCGCGTGGCGCGGGCGTGTCCTGGAGAAGTGCGCCGACGCCTGCGCGCCGACAAGGAAATGTGGCAGGGCCTGGTCCAAGATCGCGCGATCAATGCCGCGGCGGTGAAGACGCTCGACAGCTATGCGACTGCGTTGACCGACACGTTTGAGGCCGTTGGCGGCGATCGCGCCGCGCTGAAACGCCTGCTGATCGCCTGACCCTTACTTCTTGAGGTGGTAGACCTCTTTGTCGCCGGGGAAGGTGCGTGCCTTCACTTCGGCGGCATATTTTGCTGCCGCCCCGTCGATCACCCCGCGCAGATCCGCGTATTTGCGCACGAATTTCGGCGTCCACTCGAACATCCCCAGCATATCCGGCGTGACCAGGATCTGACCGTCGCACGCCGCAGAGGCGCCAATACCGATGGTCGGTGCGCGCACGGATTTCGTGACCGTCTCGCCAAGGGCCTCGTCGACGCCTTCCACGACGATGGCAAAGGCCCCGGCTTTATCGACTGCTTCAGCCTCGGCCAGCACCTGATCAATCTCGGCATTGGTCCGCCCCATGGCCTTAAACCCGCCGGTCACATTCACCGATTGAGGCCGCAAACCGACATGCCCCATCACGGGAATGCCGCGCTCGGTCAAAAAGGCGATGATCTCCGCCGTATACGTCCCCGCTTCGATCTTGATCGCGCCGCAGCCGGTTTCTTGCAAAAGCCGGCTCGCATTTTCGAAGGCTTGGGCGGGGCCCGCCTCATAGCTGCCGAAGGGCATATCGACGACGATGAGCGCAGCCGACGCGCCGCGCATCACCGCTTTGCCATGCATGATCATCATCTCGAGCGTCACGCCAACGGTTGATGGCATGCCATGCACCACCATGCCGACACTGTCGCCCACCAAGAGAAAATCACAATGCGGATCAAGCGCGGCAGCGGTCGGCGCGTCATAGGCCGTGAGCGAGACGATCGGCTCACCGCCTTTTCGCGCAAAGATACTCGCGGCGGTTTGGCGTTTGGTTTTTGTCTGTGCCGACATTAGGTTAGCCTTCTTTCGCGCTCAAAAGCCCATCACTGCCACGACGCAGCGCAGCAACACGATCAAGCGGGAGACCAATGACATCTGATACCGAATGCAACAACTGTGTTTCAGGAACCGATGCCTCCCCATCGCTATCGAGGATCGCCCAGCAATAGGTGACAAGGGCTTCCTTCTCCTCTGCCGTGAGGCCTCTGGCCGCCACACCGAAGCGCATCATGGTCACTTCTTGACGCTGTTTGTCCTCTGCACGCTGACGAAGCTTGTCGGCCTCGGCGCGATCACAGCGGAACATACGCATCATGGCTTGAACGACGATATCTCGCTCGACTTCCGTATACGCGCCATCGCGATGGACCATTTCGATCAACACACCAGCCGCCCCCTCTTGCGGCGTCATTTGGACGGGAACGGGCGGCTCTGAGACCTCCGCTTGCGGCGTCTTCGTCGCGAACAGCTTCTTGGTGATCCAGCCGAGCATTAGTGGCCCTCAAATGCGATCAGCGCATGCACCTCAAGGCCACTCGCCTCAAGCTTTTGCCGTCCCCCAATTTCAGGCAGATCGATCACGAACCCAGCGCCGATCACTGTGCCCCCCGCCTTCTTGACCAAGCTCGCTGCAGCTAATGCGGTTCCGCCCGTGGCCAACAAATCATCGAGCAACAGCACACGCTCCCCGCCAACAATCGCATCGGTGTGAATTTCGAGCGTGTCCTGACCATATTCGAGTTCATACGTCTCGGCGTGGGTATCGTGGGGCAGCTTGCCATGCTTGCGCACCGGTACGAACCCAACGCCCAATCTATCCGCCAGGGCCGCACCGAAGATGAAGCCGCGGGCTTCGATCCCGGCGATCTTGTCGATATCAGTGTCCTTGTAGTGCGCCACCAATCGATCGATCGCTTCGCGGAAAGCGGGCCCATTGCCCATCAACGTTGTGACATCACGGAACATGATCCCCGGCTTGGGATAATCCGGAATGGTGCGGATGGTCGATTTCAGATCCATGGGCGCTCCCTCAGGCGGCAAAGCGGCACAAGACGCGATGATGGGCTCGACGGTCAAGGCAATTTGCGGATAGAGCGCGCGCGATGACTGCGAAACCGTTCATAGCACTGGCCCTCGGCATTTGTCTTCTTCCTGCGTGCACGGGAGAGACCGGTGGACCGACCGCCGACGCGCCCACCGTGACGCCGAGCCTCACCGTGGCTGAGCGGATGGAGCTGCCGCCCGATATTGCCAATGGTCAGTCGCTCTTTAAGGAGTGCGCCATCTGCCACAATGTCGATAATAACGCGTCCCACCGGATCGGACCAAATCTTGGCGGCATCGTGGGCGCCCCGGCAGCAAGGCACGCAGATTTTGCCTATTCTCAAGCGCTGCGCCGGGCAGATATTGTGTGGGACGAGAGCACGCTGGACGGCTTCATCAAGCAGCCGCAAACGGCCCTCCCCGGCAACCGCATGGCCTATCCCGGTAATCGGAACCCCGCGGATCGGCGCGATATCATCGCCTATTTAGAGACAACCTCGGAGTAGCGGATCGCCGAGGCGATCACTGCCACACCGGCGGGTCGCCGATACCGCGAATGATTTCGATCCCGCGAAGCATCACGAGCGTCTCGCCGGTTTTGAGGTCATAGACGGCTCTGCCGCCTTCTTCCCGGCGGACACCGTAATTCGCGGCAGGCTCCGGCAGGACAACGACATCGCGCCCGGCTTCACCCACAATCAGGCGCGCATTTCCCTGCCACACAAACGTGTCCCAGCCAGGGCCGCCCCGCAGCGCCTCTTTGGAGCCGTCATCAATCAAAGCATGCCCATTGGCGAAGGTGCGCGGCTCGCGACCTTCATTCCACCAAGACCCTTTGGCATTCTGCGCCATCGTGGCTTCATATTTCGGCGTGGTGTCACCGAGCTGCGGGACAAGCCCCCAGCTGCCCGAACCGCCATAGGCTTGAACGTCATTAAACAGAACATTGATTGTCCCGATGTTCTGCCAAGCCTCGAACATTTTCGTGTAGAGGCGGCCCATCTCCTCGGCTTGGTTCATCTTGACCAAGAGGTCGACGATGCCTTGGTTGAAACCAACCTCACCAATGGGCGCGACGTGCTGCCCGCCCTCATAGGCGATCAACTCAAGCCCTTCTGCGTCCGCTAAGGCTTTTTGACGCTTCCACACCTCTGCGACATCGACCAACGGATCAAACGGATAGCCGTCATTGATGACGTCGCCGAACTCGACCTCGCGAAACGCTTTGCGGAGACCGCCGTCAGCATCGGATAACCAGCTTTCGATGACTTTTTCACGCACCGGATGGGCGAAGCTGCCGAAATAGGTGGTGAGCGCCATCGCATCAGCTCTGCGGCCCGGCGGCGGGCCGTCTTTCGGGTCCCAATTTGGCGGATTGAGCATATATTCTGTGCGCCCAAGATAGACGGATTGGACGGGCAGAACGACAACCGCGCGCTTCCGGGCGCCGCCCGTGAAAGTTTGATCAATTACGTCCGCAAGACGGGTCGTCAAATATGCCGTGTACTGAGACTCTGCAAGGTCCGTGTTCGGCCCGTATTTCTGCAAGCCCTTCTCACGCAGTGCGTGCGTTTGCGGAAACACATTGTTCCAGGTTTCATTCGATATCTCGAAATAGGCTTTGAGCTTGGGGTTCAGATTGGCCCGCACGAATTGCGCAAAGCGTCGCATATATTCGCGGTCGGCCGTATGCGGTAGGGTGAACCAAGGGTCTGTCCCGGTTCGGTTCGCCAAGGCGACCATGACCTCCACCGGCACCCCGAGATCATAATTCGACACAGCTGGGTACTGTCGATCTTTCCATCGACCGGGCGGGTTATAGTTTGCCCGCATCCAATCCATGTAGCGGATCGTGCGGAAATCCTTCACAAAATCCAAAAAGTCGGGATGGAAGATTGTTCCGGCTTTGAACAGCGGCTCGTACTCTTCCTTCACAACCGTGATGTTGCGAATGTAATTGCCAGTCCCGCGAGGGTCGGTTTCAACGATCGAGACGGAAATCCCTTCCTTGCGGTTTTGAACTTGGAGCACCATCCGTCCTGGCACCGACTCACTTCGGACAATATAGGCATCAAGCCCAACCTCGATCTTGCCCTCCCCCTCGTAGGACAAAATGTATCGTCCGCTGTCGAAATTATCAGCTTCGACGAGAGTAGAACGCACAATACGGATATTTTGTCCGTTAACGGATGGCAAGCGCGTAGGCCAACCGTCCTTATCGAGATATTGCTCAATTCCGCCTGGAACCTCTTGTTGCGCGCGCCAGACGAACGCACTCTTCATATGGTCGAGAAAAACCGGGCTGTTCCGATAGTAGATGACCGGCGCGAGATTGATGCCAAGGCCCGGGTTGGCAAGTCCGCCCGACAATCTGGGGCCGGGTGCCGGCAGCGGCTCATGCAACGACCCAACCGTACCGGGCATGAGGGCCACAGGTTTTGTTGGGGAAAGTGACCCGACCGTTCCAGGCTGCGTGTTGCCGCTGGCCCCACCGCTGCATGAAATGCACAGCAAAATGCTCAGCGCGATCAGCTGCGCTGATTTCCCTCTCCACATACCCAAACCCCACCCCGACAAAAGCCGGTTAACTGCAACAAACCGAGCCTTATTCGAGGAAAAAGGGGCCTTGATGCAATGGTTAATGCGGCGCGATTTTAAGGAATTTTCAAGGCAGCGCGAACTGCCGGACGATGACGCACGTGTCGCGCGCATTGTTGAAAAAGTCGGCGATTCTGTTGCCAGGTTCGCCGGGACCCCGCCTAGGCCAGGAAAGGGCCTAGGGCTTTAAATGCGGTTCACTCGCACTGCGTTACGCAGCGAGAGCAAAACCTTCCGAAGAGTTGTCATTTGCAACTATTCAAAGTGATCCAATAACGGAGATCATCCGAGCGAAAGCAGAACCTTTACACGTCCGTCGATGCTATTTCGGCCCCGCCAAAATCCTCCGCAAATGCTGAAGGGCTGTGGTGGAGCCGCCGGGTACCGCCCCCGGGTCCGGGCCGCTTATTACGAGCGCCATTTATCGCCATAGCTGCCGAAGCAGCCCTACAGATATAGCGCAAAAAGCCTTTCTCAAAAGAGGCAAAGGTCAAGGAAAGTTGATCTTCCAACAGCGCATCGCGGGCCAGACGCACAAATTTCGCTCTGTTATCAGTCTGTAACAATCGCAGTCTATACTGTTTTGAGGGTGCAAGGATTGAGCGATGCCCAAACGCATGGAACCGCATGATTTTCGGAAATGGCGAAAACACATGGGGTTTTCGCAAAAGGATGCGGCTGACGCCCTCGGGCTCAAACGGCGCATGATCCAATATTACGAGAAGGGCGAGCGAGACAGCGAGAAGGTGCAGATTCCGCTCGCGGTCGCCCTCGCCTGCTACGCCCTAACCGTGGGGGTCACAAACTATCGCGGCCCATCGAAAAAGATCGATCGGCAGGAAGCTGCACCCGCGGCAGAAGAAGAAGAACAGGCTGCCTAAAGCGGCACGCACCACTGCTGTGTGAGGTCGTGTTCCCAATGCGTGTCTTATAAAGTCGAGCGGCGTAAGCTTGGGGGACCTCATGCAATTAGGGGCATTTTCGATCAGCTTGGCCGTCAAAGATCTCGGCAAAAGCCAGACTTTCTATGAGCAACTTGGCTTTGAGCGCACCGGCGGCGACGCTCACTACGCGATCATGGTCAATCCGGCGGGCACCGTTATCGGTCTCTTTCAGGGCATGTTTGAGAAAAACATTCTGACCTTCAATCCAGGCCTCGACAATGAACGTATACGGCAGAAGTCATTTGAGCCTCTTGAGACCTTTGAAGATGTGCGTGATTTACAAAAGACCTTAGAGGATCGCGGCTTCGCCTTTGAGGAAAAGGCCGATCCAGAGGGCACCGGCATCGGCCATTTTGTCATCACAGACCCCGACGGCAATCCGATCCTCGTTGATCAGCATTTCCCAAAGCCCGCATCGGGATGAGGCTCACATTGATGCGAGCACTTCCGTCGCCCGACGCTCGAGGCCTTCAAGGGTCTCACGGTAAGGGAACGGGCCATGGCTAATGCGCGACGCCCCGGCGCCGGCAAATGCCTTTGCTGTGGGCCCGCCGGGAATGGCCATCACATTGATGGGCAATGGCACTGCATCCGCCAACTGTTCAATTAATGTGAGGTCTGTCAGCAACGGGACGAAGAAGCCGTCCGCCCCTGCATTCGCATAAGCCCGCGCCCGCGCGATCGCCTCCTGCAACAATGACGGATGGGACGCCGTATCCTCAGCCTGGAGAAACAGATCGCATCGCGCATTGATGAAGAGGGGCACCGACCGCGCATCAGCGCCGCCGCGGATCGCCGCAATCCGCGATGCTTGGACATCAAGCCCATGGAGCCCTGCGCCCTCCTCCTTTGGATGGCCGTCCTCGAAATTCAGTCCCACCACGCCGATATCGAGCAATTGCTCCGTATGCATCTTTATATCGCGAGGGTCTTCTGCATAGCCGCCCTCGATATCGATGCTCACCGGTAAATCAACAGACGCCGCGATTCGACCGGCGATCCGCAGCACAAAATCGAAGGGAATCTGCTCGCCGTCTGGGTAGCCCTGGGCCGCGGCGACACTATCGCTCCCCGTCGCAATGGCCTTCGCCCCAGCGCGCGCGATCGCCTGCGCACTGCCCGCATCCCACGCATTATAAATGATCAGCGGCGCACCTGGTTGATGCAAACCTCTGAAAGCGTGCGCAAATTCCACTTGCCTTTGATGGTCCATCGGGGGGTCTCCGTTGATCGTGAGGGCAGCTTAAACGTCGAACTCGCGACGGACATTCCAAATTGGGTCGTGCATTTTTGGCGACTCGCGAATCGCCCGGAAATTCGCTCTAAAGGACGAATGCAGGCTTATCTTGATCTTATGGCGCGCGCCTTTGAAAGCGGCACCGAACGCGGTGACCGCACAGGCACGGGCACGCGCGGCGTCTTCGGCCATCAGATGCGTTTTGATCTCGCCGAGGGCTTTCCGCTCGTTACAACGAAAAAACTCCACCTCAAATCCATCGTGCACGAACTTCTCTGGTTTCTGGCAGGCGATACCAATATTGGCTATCTGCGCGAAAACGGCGTGTCCATCTGGGATGAATGGGCCGATGAGAACGGAGACCTGGGCCCGGTTTATGGCGCCCAATGGCGCTCATGGCCCACCCCAACGGGCGAGACCGTCGATCAGATCGCCTGGGTACAGAACGAAATCCGCACCAACCCCAATTCGCGCCGCCTCGTCGTGAGCGCGTGGAACCCTGGGCAAATTGAGGACATGGCACTGGCGCCCTGCCATTGTCTTTTTCAGTTTTACGTCGCTGACGGACGATTGAGTTGCCAGCTTTACCAGCGCTCGGCGGATATCTTCCTCGGCGTGCCGTTTAACATCGCTTCCTATGCCCTGCTCACTCATATGATGGCGCAAGCAACCGGACTTGAGCCGGGCGATTTCGTCCACACCTTTGGTGACGCGCACCTTTATCTCAATCACTTAGACCAAGCCGAGAAGCAGCTCACGCGCACACCGCGCCCGCTGCCGAAGTTGGTCCTCGATCCATCGATCACGGACATTTTCGATTTCCGCTATGAGCACATCAAGATCGAAGGCTATGATCCGCATGCGGCCATAAAGGCACCGGTCGCGGTATGACGGCAGCGAAGCCTCGTCGCACAGCGGTACTCGCGATCGCACAGAACGGTGTCATCGGAAAAGATGGCGGGCTGCCCTGGCGTGTGCGCGACGATCTGAAGTGGTTCAAGAAAACCACGCTCGGCAAACCGGTGATCATGGGCCGCGCGACCTATGAAAGCCTGGGTAAGCCGCTGCCGGGCCGGCTCAATATCGTGCTCACTCGAAAGGGCGTCGAGGCGCCCGGCGAAGTTGAGGTGTTCGCCTCTTTAGAGGCCGCGCTTGATCGCGCAGACGCGGCGGCATTGGCGGATGGCGCTGAGGAGGTTTGCATCATCGGCGGCGCTCAGCTCTATGACGCCGCAATGCCGCTTCTGGATCGGCTTTATCTGACGCAAGTCTTAGCTGAGGTTGAGGGCGATACCTTTCTTGATCTGCCCGATCGCGAAGCGTGGGAGATCACGGAGCGCGGCCGAATTGATGCCGATGAGCGGAACGAGCATCCCGCCATCATCGAACAATGGGATCGGCGCTGAGCGTCCCCCATTCCCAGACGGCTCTTCCGCCCCTAAGGTGTTCAAATGACAGAATTACCTTACTCGATCGAACGCGACGGCGCCGTAGGCGTCATCACGCTCAACCGCCCCGAGAAGCGCAACGCCCTCGGGCATGATTTCTGGTTTACGTTCGGGGATGCGATCCGCGACCTCGATGCGTCCGGCGACATCCGCGCGGTCGTCATCCAGTCCACAGGGCCCGTCTTTTGCGCCGGCATCGATCTTCAAATGCTGGCGAGCGATGCGCGCGACAAGGGCGCACCGAATGCCGGCCTGGCCTTTATGGATCACTTGAATCGGCTGCAGGACGCTTTCAACGCGCTCGAAGACATGCGTGTGCCGGTGATTGCAGCAGTCCAAGGCAAGTGCGTTGGCGGCGCCGTCGATATGATCACGGCTTGTGATATTCGCCTGTGCACGGAGGATGCGAGCTTCTCGGTCTTTGAGGTGAATGTGGGGATGACCGCCGATGTGGGCACCTTCCCCCGGCTCCTCAATCATTTGCCCGAGGGGATCGTGCGCGAGCTTTCCTATACGGGGCGGTTCATGCCCGCGGCAGAGGCGGCGCAATTCGGCCTCGTCAATCGCGTCCTGCCCGATCACGCCGCGGTGAATGACGCTGCGCTGTCGCTTGCGCACGAGATTGCGACGAAGGCACCCATGGCGGTGCATGGCTGTAAACGCGCGATTACGCATGCGCGCGACCATACCACGGCGGAAACGCTTGAGTGGATCGGGCTGTGGAACGCATCGATGCTTCAGCGCAGCGAAGTGATGGCCGCGATGGCGGCCAAACAGACGGGTCAGCCTGGGGAGTTCACCCCGCTACCGGCGCGAAACACCGGACACTGACGACGATCGAAGGCTAAGGTCCAGGGGGTATTGTGATGGACGGTCCGCCACAGGTCACTTTTGACGAACTCGATGCGCGGTTCGCGGCTCAAAAGGCCGCGTTTTCGTTTGATGATTTGCCAAGCGTCGAAGCCCGGCAGAAAGGGCTTCGGCGCTTCGGCGCTATCCTGAATGATCGGCGCGATGGCCTCATCAAGGCCATCGATGCGGACTTTGGGGCCCGGAGCGCACTGGAAACAATCTCTTCTGAGATTGGCGTGACGCTCTCCACCATCAATTATTATGTGAAGCATCTGCCCCGTTTGGCACGGCCCAAAAAGATGCCAAATTTCAGCCCGACGGTTCCTGCGCGCACCTATATTCGGTACACACCCAAAGGCGTTGTCGGCGTCGTCGCGCCGTGGAACTATCCCTTCCAGCTTTGTGCGGCCCCTGCGCTCGCCGCCTATGCCGCCGGCAATCGCGTGATCGTCAAGCCTGCCGAACTCACGCCGCGGACTGCCCAACTCTTTGCCGACCTTGTCGCTGAAGCATTTCCCTCTGAGGTGATGGCCGTCGTACAAGGGGGCCAAGACGTCAGCGAAGCGTTCACAAAGCTGCCCTTTGATCATTTGTTTTTCACCGGCTCGACGCGGGTTGGGCGCTTGGTCGCGAAGGCTGCCGCAGACAATCTGACGCCCGTGACGCTGGAGCTTGGCGGCAAATCACCCTGCATCCTTCTGCCGGATACGGATCTTCCCCGCGCGGCAACAATGATTGCCTTTGGCAAGGGCTACAATGCCGGCCAAACCTGCGTGGCGCCGGATTACCTCCTTGTGCAAGAGGATCAGGTCCAAAGCGTTGCCGATGCCATGATGGCGGAGTTTGCTCGCCAATATCCCGCGGGGGCAGAAACCAACGATTACGACACGATCATTTCGGACGGTCATTTCGCTCGTTTAGAAAAACTCGTCAGCGAGGCAGAGGCAGCTGGCGCGCGCGTCTTGCGGCACGCAACCGCGACCGGCGATGCCGCCTCCCGCAAAATGTTTCCGCAGATTGTCATCGATCCCCCGCTCGACGGAGCATTGATGCAGGAGGAGATATTTGGCCCCATCCTGCCGATCATCAGCTATCGGAGCGTTGACGACGCTGTCCGTTTCGTGAACGACCGTGACCATCCGCTTGCGCTTTATGTCTTTGGCGAAGACGTGAAAGCGGCACGAGCTTTAGTAGACAGAACGATCTCCGGCGGCGCCGCGATCAACGTCGGCTTCGACGATGGACCCGCCAAGAAGGCCAAGGCCAAGGTGCCCTCGCGCCATCTGGTGGAGC
>CAYFHK010000076.1:0-12618 GCA_964342585.1 uncultured Caulobacterales bacterium
CAATTCGCCGTGAACCCGCAAAACGGTCGCCTGGTGGTGATCGAGATGAACCCGCGCGTCTCGCGCTCCTCCGCCCTCGCGTCGAAAGCGACAGGTTTCCCGATCGCGCGTGTCGCCGCCAAGCTCGCCGTTGGCTATACGCTCGATGAGCTCGGCAATGACATCACGGGCGGGGCCATGCCCGCCAGCTTTGAGCCGACGATCGACTATGTCGTCACTAAGATCCCGCGTTTTGCCTTCGAAAAATTCCCCGGTGCGAAGCCTCTCCTCACCACGGCAATGAAGTCCGTAGGCGAAGCGATGGCTATCGGCCGGACCTTCCAGGAAAGCTTGCAAAAAGCGCTACGCTCGCTCGAAACCGGCCTCTCCGGCCTCGACCCGATCAAAATCGAAGACCTAGGCGGCGATGACGACATCAACGCCTTTCGTCGTGCGCTGGCAGCACCAACGCCAGAGCGTTTGCGAGTGACCGCCGAGGCCATGCGGGCGGGCCTGCCGATCGAGCAAATCCACGGCATTACCGCTTATGATCCTTGGTTCTTGGAGCAAATCCGCGGCATCGTCGAAGCCGAGGAAGAAGTTGAACGCCGCGGCCTGCCCGCCGACGCCGAGAGCTTGCATCGCCTCAAAGCCATGGGCTTTTCCGACATGCGCCTTGCCACCCTTTGCAACGGGACCGAAGCGGAGGTGCGCGCCCACCGCCAAAAGCTAGGTGTGCGACCTGTTTATAAGCGGATCGACACCTGCGCCGCGGAGTTTCCGGCTGTCACGCCTTACATGTATTCTGCCTACGAACCGAATGGCTTCGATGAAAGCGAACCGTCAGATCGCCAGAAGGTGGTGATCCTCGGTGGCGGACCCAACCGGATCGGACAAGGCATCGAATTTGACTATTGCTGCTGTCACGCGGCTTTTGCATTGGCGGATGCCGGCATCGAGTCGATCATGGTCAACTGCAACCCCGAAACGGTGTCCACGGACTATGACACGTCCGATCGTCTCTATTTCGAGCCGCTCACGGCAGAGGATGTCCTCGAACTCATCGCGCGCGAACAACAAAGCGGCGAGCTGTTGGGCGTGATCGTTCAATATGGCGGGCAAACGCCGCTCAATCTGGCGGAAACCCTCGACGCCGCGGGCGTGCCCATCCTGGGCACGGCGGTGGATGCCATCGACTTGGCGGAAAGCCGCGAGAAGTTCCAACGACTGGTGCAGGATCTTGGGCTGAAACAGCCGCGAAACTCCACCGCCGGCAATCGCGACAAGGTCGCCGCCGCTGCAGAAGAGGTGGGCTTTCCCCTCGTCACTCGGCCTTCCTTCGTTCTTGGCGGCCGGGCGATGGAGATCGTTCACGACCGTGTGGGCCTTGAGAAATATCTGGCCACGGCACAAATAGAAATCACGGAGAAGGAACCGCTTCTTCTAGATCAATACCTTCAGAACGCGACCGAGTGCGACGTCGACGCGATTTGCGACGGCGAGGATGTCTATGTCGCCGGGGTGATGGAGCATATCGAAGAGGCCGGCGTGCACTCCGGCGATAGCGCTTGCTCGCTGCCGCCCTACACGCTGAGCAATGAAACGATCGCCGCGTTGAAAGAGCAGACGGTCGCCCTTGCGAAGGCGCTCAACGTGCGGGGACTGATGAATGTTCAGTTCGCCATCAAAGACGGTGAGATCTATCTTCTTGAGGTGAACCCGCGGGCATCACGCACAGTGCCTTTCGTCGCCAAAACCATCGGCGCACCGGTCGCGCGGATTGCCGCGCGCGTGATGGCGGGAGCGAAACTCAGCGAATTCGATTTGCCGACGGACATGCCAAAGCACGTGGCGGTCAAAGAAGTGGTCTTCCCCTTCTCACGCTTCCCCGGCGTTGATACGGTTTTGGGGCCTGAGATGCGGTCAACTGGCGAAGTCATGGGTCTCGATGAGGACTTTGACCGCGCGCGTGCGAAGAGCCTTTTGGCCGCAAGCATCCGTGTGCCGACGTCTGGCTGTGTCTTTATCTCTGTGAAAGATAGCGACAAGGACGAGATCACCACGGCGGCGAAGCGGCTTTGCGAGATCGGCTTCACCTTAATGGCGACCGGCGGCACCGCGAGCTGGCTGCAAGAGCGTGGCCTTGAGGTCAAAAAGATCAATAAAGTGCTCGAGGGACAGCCGCATATCGTTGATGCACTGATCAATGGCGATGTGCAGTTGATCTTCAACACAACCGAGACGGCACAGTCGATCGAAGACTCGCGGTCGATCCGCACAACGGCGTTGCAGCGGCGAATTCCCTGCATCACAACGCTGTCTGGGGCGAAGGCCTGTGTGCGCGCGATCGAAGCGTTACAGCGCGGAAGCCTTGAAGCGCGGCCGCTTCAGTCTTATAGTCTCTGATCCTTCACAAATCACCTGATCGCAGCGCGTCCAAGGCCCGTGCGATCGGCGTTTTGTGAATAACGTAGAATATGGACGCACCATGGAAAAAATTCCGATGACCCTTGCCGGGTTCCAAAAGCTGGAAGCGGACATCAAGCATTTGAAATCGGTCGAACGCCCGGCGGTGATCCAGGCGATTGCCGAAGCTCGCGAGCACGGCGACCTGTCAGAGAACGCCGAATACCACGCCGCGAAAGAGCGCCAATCCTGGATCGAGGGTCAAGTCCTTGATCTTGAGGATAAACACAGCCGCGCGCAGGTCATCGATGTGACCTCCCTTTCCGGCGAAGATGTGAAGTTCGGCGCCACGGTGACCCTCATTGATGAGGACACGGAAGAAGAGAAGACCTATCAAATTGTTGGTGATCTCGAAGCCGACATCAAATCGGGCAAGATTTCGATCTCATCGCCCATTGCCCGTGCGCTGATCGGGAAATCGGTGGGCGATAGCGTCGAAGTGGCCGCGCCTGGCGGCAGCCGCGTCTACGAAATCGAAAAAGTCGCCTACGTTTAACGCGCTAGCTTGCCGTGGATGAATTTTCATCCGCGGCAAGCAGACGCGTCGCACACGTGACCAACGGCGTGCACCCTTCTGATTCGATGGCTTTCAAAGATATCCAACGCGCGCCCGCGCTGTCTTGGCCATCTGACCCGATGCGAAGATCTCCCTTCGCGTCGACGTAGTAGAGCACAAACAAATGGCGCAAAACGTCGGCGTTATTTTCATCTGAGAGCGGATAATAAGCGACATCCGCGATGGCGGGCGATATCGCCTCTGCGGTTAGACCGGTTTCCTCGCGGATTTCGCGCACCAAAGCTTCGGTGAGGCTTTCTTGGCCTTCGAGTTGCCCGCCGGGCAAATCGAGAAGGCCTTGGTAAGGCCCCCTCGCCTTCTCAATTAGCAGAATTTCACTGCCACTCAGGGAGCGGATGATCCCGTAGACGCCAAAGTGGACGCGTTGAACGCTCGCCATCGTCAAGTTGCGGGCAGAGCCGCCCCCTGACGACAGGGCACTCGCTTATTCTGCCGCATTGGGCATGGCACTTTCGCCGCTGCCATCGGGGAAGCCGCGCTGGCGCATCAATGCACCCACATCAACGGGGCGACCGCGGAAGGCCGCGTAACCGGCTGACGGATCCACCGTGTTCCCCACTGCGAGGATGTGATCGGTGAAGCGTTGAGCGGTTTCGCTGTCGAAGGCACCCGCCTCTTCGAAAGCCTCCCACGCATCTGCACCGAATGTGTCAGACCAGAGATAAGCATAGTAATTCGCTGCGTATCCCTCACCTGAAAAGACGTGGGCGAACTGTGGCGTGCGGTGCCGCATGGGCAGCTCGTCGGGCATGCCAAGCTCTTCAAGCGCTTCCCGCTCAAAGGCATCAGGGTCGATGTCTGACGCATCCTCAAGGGTGTGCAGTTTCATGTCGACAAGCGCACTGGCGAGATATTCAGTCGTCTGAAAACCTTGATTGAAGGTCGAAGCACGTTCGATTTTGTCGACCAGCTCCTGCGGGATCGGCTCGCCGGTGTCGACGTGGAGGGCAAACTGATTAAGGATTTCAGGCGTCGCGAGCCAATTCTCATGCACCTGGCTTGGGAATTCGACATAGTCCCGCGGCACGGCCGTGCCCGAAAGCGACGGATACGTCACATCGGAATTCAGGCCGTGCAGGGCATGGCCGAACTCGTGGAACAGCGTGGTCGCGTCGTCCCATGAGATCAGAATCGGCTCGCCCGCTTTGCCTTTGATGAAGTTCGAATTGTTCGACACGATCACCGTCTGCTCACCGTCGAGCTTTTGCTGGGTGCGGTAAGAGGTCATCCAAGCGCCGGAACGCTTGCCCGCGCGGGCATACGGATCAAAGTAGAAAAGGCCCTGATGGGCGCCATCCTTGGTCACTTCCCAAACGCGCACATCAGGATGGAAAACCGGCACATCATCGATCGGCGAGAAAGTGAAACCGTAAAGTTCGCCTGCCATCCAAAACATGCCGTCAACAAGGTTTTCCAGCTGGAGGTATTGGCTGATTTCGTTCGCATCGAGATCATAACGCTGTTTGCGAACCTTTTCCGCATAGTATCGATAATCCCAGGGCTCGATCGTGATATCTGCCCCTTCAGCGTCCGCGATGGCTTGCATATCGGCCACCTCTTCCGCCACACGAGCTTTCGCCGCAGGCCAAACCGCCATCATCAGCTCCATGGCGCGCTCTGGTGTGCCAGCCACGTTCTTCTCCAGCGCACGATCCGCGAATGTGTCATAGCCCTGCAGCCGCGTGCGCTCCTCGCGCAGGCGCAAGATCTGACGGATGATCTCGTTATTGTCGTATTCATCCGCGTTGTCGCCGCGACTATAGTAGGTGCGCCAGACTTGTTCGCGCAGCGCCCGCTCATCCGAATAGGTAAGAAACGGTTCCATCGACGAGCGTGTGTTGAGAATGGCGTATTCCCCCTCACGCCCGCGCTCGGTCGCGGCAGCCGCCGCCGCATCAACGAGGTTTTCTGGCAAGCCGCCAAGCTGATCCGCTGTCAGCCAGGTGACGTAGCTTTCCTCATCATGCAGAAGGTTTTGCGAGAACTTCGTGTAGAGCTTCGAAAGCTCTTCGTTCAGATCACCGATCTTTTCTTTCGTCTCTACGTCGAGGGCAGCGCCCGCGCGGACGAAATAGGTGTAATGGTCCCACACCAGCCGCTGTTCCTCAGGCGCCAGCGCTTCGAGCGCGGCCTTATCGTTCCAGACCGCTTCGATGCGTTGGAAGAGCGCTTCGTTTTGAATGATCTCGCTTTGATACTCCGCAAACAACGGATCGATACGCGATTCAATCTCTTGGAATTCGGGCGACGACAGATTGCTCGACCAGACGCCGTAGAAGCTGCCGGCGCGGTTCAGCGCACCGCCTTGGCGCTCAAGCGCAACAATTGTGTTCTCAAATGTCGGCGGCTCAGGGTTCTCCGCAATCGCATCGATCTCAGCCAACCCCTCCGCCATCGCCGCTTTGATGCCCGGTTCGAAATCAGCGAGCGTCACATCGTCAAAAGCCGGCACGCCCCCATAGGGGCCTTCATAGGGTTTGGTAATCGGATTGGTCATTAAAACACTCTGGTTCGTATCTGCTGTCATCGTGTCAGTTTCGGCGAGGGCGGACGATGCCGTCGTCTCTTCGCTCATATCCGCATTGCCGCACGCAGCAAGGGACAGGGTCAGCGCGAGAAAGCTCGCGCGCCAACGGAGAGTTCGGGAAGACAACATCGGCAAGCTCCATTCATTCGGCGCGGCGTGCGGCCGTTTCTTGACGCGGGAGGTGGCAAGCTAGTCCTGGTTCTTCAACCGCTCAAGCACGGCAAACGGCGACACTGTGGCCCCCGCGCCGGGATCTTCGATCGCCGCAGCATCGGGTTTCCGAGGATGCGGATCCATGGCCAGCACTAGCTGTTCAATAAAGACGTCGCCCATCGAGAGCGCATCGCCCTCAAGCGGTTCTGGTGCATCGAGATCGGCCTCTACTTCCTCCGCCGAGGTCTCCACCGTCTGCGCCAGGGTGAAGGTCACGAAGAAATCCTCATCGATCGTTTCTTCCATGGGCTCGAGCGTGGCGACGCATTCGCGGGCCAGCTTCGCCGCGAGGTGGCCGGTGACCTCGATCAAGTCGCCATGGCGGGTCACTTTTGCCTCCCCGGCCAGCACTTGGATGGCCGGGATCTTCAACGTTGTCGCCACCGCCTTCAGGTCGGCGTCGGACGCGCGCAAATGAACCATCTCCGGCTCGCGGCTGAGCCGGTCGACATCGAGCCGTTGGTCAAACGACGCGAATTCGGGTGGTTCTTTTGTCATGACGTCACCTCTCTTGTCGGCCACGTTTCAGGCGCCTGCACATCTGGGAACCGGAGCATCCCCCCCTCCAAACGCTCGGCCTCCTGCGCCGCCAACTTATCGGCAATGGCCAACGCATAGCGGGCGAGCTGGGGCGCCGCCGGGTGCGCCTCGTCGCCATATACGTTCCGTCCGATCACTTGCACCATCGCATCGAGCGGCTCGTCTGCTGTGAGCGCGGCTTCATACGCGGCGCTGCGACCGTAAAACATTTCTGCGTGCTCACGAACCTTTTTGCCCACCTTGGTGTCACCGACGCCGAGCTCGCGGAAATTGTCATCGAGGTCCTGCACCATGGTGTCGAACACCGCTTGGCCAAAATCGCGCGCGCCCTCATCCGCCGCGCGCAACAGCCGGAAGACAAAAAACAGATGCAGGGTGATCATATCGAATCGGCCTTCGACCGTATCGGGCACATCGAGCTGGGTATAAAGCCCCGGCTGCCGCGCCGCCTCGACGATATGACCGTAAATCCGCTGTGCCGGCGACTGTTTCGCCGCGCGCCCTAGCGACATGATCGAAGGAAAGGCCGTTAAAAGACGGAAAACCATGAATATCCGCGCTGTCCCACCGGTTGTTTCGCGCGCAAAGCCGTGCGAGCCAGAAGCCTGGATATGGCCGCTCGCATCGTCTAATCAATGGCCGAGGCTGCGAGGTAACGCGGCGGCGATGACGAGCTGATTGGATAGACCAACAATGATAGTGCGATTTGGTTGTGTGGCGGCGATGGCAATTATAGTGTCGGGGTGCACGACCATGCGCGACCGCCATGGGTATGTCATTGAGCGCGGCGAGACCGAGCTGGAGGCCGCCGCAGGGATCGATACAAAAGAGTCAGTGCTCGCGCGTTATGGCGAACCTTCCGTGCGACCGGCCATCGGCGACGAAACTTGGTATTATATCTCAGCGAACACCAAAAACCGCGCCTTCTACAATGAGCAAACAACCTCGCGCACCATTGTGGCGTTTAATTTCGACCAAGACGGCGTCGTCACAAATATTGATGAGTACACGCTCGAAGACGGCGAAAAGATCAACCTGGTTGATCGCGTCACGCGGACCCGCGGCAAGGAGTTGAGCTTCCTTGAACAACTTGTCGGCGGCGTGGGGCAATTGCCTGGTGCGGTCGATCCCGATGGGCCGACGCCGTAAGCGCGGCAACACCAACTTTTTTAATCATTCTTGCAACGAAAAACCGCCCCGGCTGGGGGCGGCCGGAGCGGTTTCTAGAACCATCGCGAGGAGTCGGTTGGGAGGGTCTTTGCCTCGGCGACGGTGGAACGGTTAGCTTGCAGCGGGGGCTGGGCCTTGCTCATCAGATCCGTGATTGGCGGACCACCGCGCTTTGAAGGCTTCGAATTCTTCGCGATCCTTCGCCTGCTTCAGCTCCTCAAGGTAGGCTTCGAAGTCACGACGTGCTTCGTCGAGCTTCCGGCGCTCCTCTTCGAGCTTATCGATCTCGGCCTGGCGCCATTCGTCAAAGGCGGCATTGCCCGTCGGCGCCGCGGTTGTGCGGCTTTCATGGCGCCAGCGGCGTGAACCGCAGCGACCGCCTTTTCCGTAGGCGCCCCAATTGGCGAAATTCAGGCCCATTTGTTGACCGTAAATCATGTAAGCAATCATCGCGAGGCCAAGTATCCAAAGGCCTGTGACGAAGAAGAAAATCATAATCGCCACATTCAATGGCGTCCAAGCCGGGCGCAGTTGTTGCGAGAATGATTTTTCATTGAAGACTTTAGCCTCTTCCACTGAACTCAACCTCCCGAGTATTTGGGCAGCAGGCGCCAATCGCCTGCGATGATTAAGAGGTGGGTAAGGCTTGTCGCAGGTTCAAGTCAGTTCTTGCCGTTTTTCGATAATTTTTGGCCGGTAACGGCGATGCGCCTCGTCGATAAAAGCGCCTGACAAGCGCTTAAAGGCTTTATCGATCAATTGGTTGGCGACGGTTTGCATCAAGATGTTCTTAAACTCGAACTCGATGCAAAAATCGATCATGCACCCCTCAGGCGCAGGTTCGAATGCCCAATGATTGGTGAGGCTTTTCAGCGGACCGCGCACATAGGCAACGTCAATCCGGCTGGCGGAACGGTTCAAGTCGACAACGCTCCGAAAGCTCTCTCGGAACATCTTATAACCAACGACCATGTCCGCCGTGAGCTGCCCCTGGCCATCCGTGACGTGCCGCTCACGCACGCGTAGCGCCTCAATCCAAGGGATAAAGCGGGGATAGTCCTCGACGTCGGCGACGAGGTCGAACATTTCCATCGGCTCGAACGGGACGAGCGTGCGTTCCTGGTGCTTGCCCATAATGCGTTGGTATTTGAGGATATTGCCGCCCGGGGCAAGAGCGGCGAATGGCGCAGGGGTTTAAGCGCGCCCTTCCCGCGCCGCCTTCAGCTTCGCGAAGTCATCGTCCGCGTGATAGGAAGAGCGGGTCAGGGGGCTGGAAGAGACCAGCAGGAAACCCTTCGCTTTGGCGATGGATTCGTAAGCCTTGAACTCTTCCGGCGTTACAAAACGGTCGATTGGCGCGTGCTTTTTCGTCGGCTGCAGATATTGCCCGATGGTGAGGAAATCGATCCCCGCGGCGCGCATGTCGTCCATCACCTGCATCACCTCATCGCGCGTCTCGCCCAGCCCCACCATGATGCCTGACTTGGTGAAGGCATTCGGATCGCGCTCTTTCACCCGCTCCAAGAGGCGCAGCGAATTATAATACCGCGCCCCCGGCCGAATTGAGAGGTAGAGCCGCGGCACTGTCTCGAGGTTGTGGTTGAAGACGTCTGGCCGCGCATCGATCACCTTGTTCACCGCCTCTGCAGGCTTGCGGAGAAAGTCGGGCGTGAGGATCTCTACCGTGGTGCCCGGGGATTGGCGGCGAATGCTGTCGATCACATCCACAAAGTGCTGCGCGCCGCCATCATCGAGGTCGTCACGGTCGACCGATGTAATGACCACGTGGTTGAGGCCCATCTCGGCTGTCGCGCGGCCGACATTCTCCGCCTCATTCGGGTCGATGGCGCCCGGCAGGCCAGTCTTCACATTGCAAAAGGCGCAGGCGCGCGTGCACGTGTCGCCCAGGATCATCATCGTCGCGTGCTTCTTATCCCAGCACTCGCCGATATTCGGGCAGGCCGCCTCCTCACACACGGTGACGAGGCCTTTTGATTTCACGATGTTCTTGGTCTCCGCATAGCCCTTCGATGTCGGCGCTTTCACGCGGATCCACGCAGGCTTGCGGAGCGTCTCGCTATCGGGACGCTTTTGTTTTTCGGGGTGACGGGCCGCGCGGGCGTCGAGCAATGTGACCATACCGGGTAGATAAGATGCAACGCGGGCGCTGTCACCGCCCCAAAGGGCGGCGATGTGGCGCTATGGCGCGCGTAAGGCTGTCCATTCGGGGTGCTTGTTGAATTGGTGTTCAACAAAGGAACACTGCGGGTAGATCACCTGGCGGTGCTTATCGGCATAGGCGATCAATTCGCGCATCAACGCAGAGCCAACACCCTTGCCGCCCATTTCCTCAGGCACTTGTGTGGTGGTGGCCACGAGCGTTGCCCCCTTCTTGGTGAAGGCGAGGTACCCCTCCTGCCCCTCCTGATCGCGCGCGATGAAGCGGCCGCCCTCTTCGTTCTCGGCCAGACGGATGTTCAGATCGTGGTCTTTATCGGTCATAACCCCGATGTAGGTCAGCCCCAGGCAGGCACCAAGGCCACCCCTGCAATCGATCCGTGAAAGCGGAAAATGAGTCCGTAGGCCACAAGCCCGATGATCACGGCGATCAAATCGTTCTGCCAGCCTTTCGACGCGCGCCCCATCTCGCCACGCTTCTTCACCGCGATCCGGTCGATCACCGCATAGGCGAGGAAGCTGCCGAACAGCATCAGCGAGCGCACATCGCCATTCACCAGAAGGTGGGCAAAGGCCCAGACCTTCACGCCCGCGAGCATGGGGTGTTTGGTCTTTTCAGCGATGTATCCCGCCGGGGCATAGGCCGCGACGACCAGGATCAACGCAATCAGCACCAAGAGATAAGTGATGTGCACCACGAAATAAGGCAGCACATAGAGCACCGTCCGATCCGCCTCGGGCCAGCCTCGCACGATCAGTACGAGGCCGATGAGCGACACGAGCGAATAAAGCCCCTTATAAGGGCCCTCGCCCATTTTGGCGATCAGCGCCGCGCGCGGCGCACGCGCGAAACTCGTGAACAGATGGCTGCCAAAGAAAATAATCAGTCCAAGGATAAATGTGGTCATCGTTTCCTACCCCTCGCCGTAGCGGCTTTCCAAATCCGCTCGTCGCATTTCCCAAATCTCTAGCGCATGGCCGACATAGTCAAAATGCCTGCCCGTCCGGGCTTCGCCGATTTTGGCAGCCACGCGCCCGCTGTTCTCATTTTGCGGATCGATGAGCGAGATAATGGCGGGCAGCTGCGGCTGGGCGTTGAAGATCCAGCGGGCGGTGGCGATGGCTGCTTCTGGAGCGAAGCCCTGCCCCCATTTTTCCGGCACAATGGCCCAGCCGATTTCGAGGGCGGGCCATCCTTCTGGCTGCCACGGGCCCACGCGACCAATCCATTCCCCTGTACTGCGTTCGATGACGCTGAAAAAGCCAAAGCCTCTGATCTGCCAATGCCCCAGAAGCGTCGCGAATTGGCGCCACAAGACCATGGGATGCTCCGGCTCACCGGTTGGCGATAAAAAAGCGGCCACCGCCGGGCTCTGCATCATTGCGATATGCGCGGCCGCATCTTCGGGCGCGATGGGCCGTAGGCTGAGCCGGTCGGTTTGGAGAGATATGGTCATCGCCACCTCTCTTCTCGGCAGCGACGATAAAGGCAAGCACCCGTCTCAGCGGACGGCAGCTTCGCCAACAAGGCTTGCGAGGTGCATCGCCTCGGCTTCCTCAGCCGTCAGGGTTGGGCTGACAGCCGCGACCGCGTCGAGCTCATCCATTTTGATCATGAATTCGCTAGGACGCACGAGCCCCAGCACCGACCGCACCCGCTCTTCAAGAAGGTCATGGTCAAGGGATGCGGTCATCAACCGGTCGGCACGATCAGATAGGTATGCTTGCTCGGCCTGCAATTCAGCCAGCGTTTCGCGTTCGGCGGCGATTTCCTCCACCAAGATGGAATTCATCCGCACACCATCTTCTGAATTCAGCATGACCAGCACATTGTAGCCGATCCCCACTAAGCAGATCGCTGGCCAAACGGTATCGGTCAAAAATGCGAAAACCACTCGCATGAAGCACCCCGGATAAACACTCGCCCTTTCCCGTCATCTGCGGCGAAGAGGGTTACGAGGGGGTGAATCAATCGCGCAAATTTTGCGATTTTTTCGGCTTTTTCCGTTTACCAATCTTAACAGCGAGCCCCTGTCCCAAATGAAGACAGGGCCTCACTATTTGTCGGCACAGAAATTATTTCAGCATGTCCTTGCCGGCATAGGTGGCCACCGGCCCGAGCTCTTCTTCGATGCGCAAGAGCTGGTTGTATTTCGCCGTCCGGTCTGAGCGCGCGAGCGAGCCGGTCTTGATCTGACCGCAATTGGTGGCCACCGCTAGATCGGCGATGGTCGAATCCTCGGTTTCGCCAGAGCGGTGAGACATCACGGCGGTGAACGAGGCCTTGTGGGCCGTCTCGACGGCCTCAAGTGTTTCGCTCAGTGTACCAATTTGATTGACCTTGACGAGGATCGAGTTCCCCGCGCCCTTTTCGATGCCTTGCTTGAGGCGCGCAGTGTTGGTGACGAACAAGTCATCGCCGACGAGCTGGCATTTGCTGCCGATGGCGTCGGTCAGCGCTTTCCAGCCGTCCCAATCATCCTCGGCCATGCCGTCTTCGATGGAGATGATCGGATATTTGTTCACAAAGCCGGCGAGATAGTCGGCCATGCCGCCTGCATCAAGCGTCTTCCCTTCACCTTCGAGGTGGTACTTCCCATCCTTGAAGAATTCGGTCGAGGCCACGTCGAGCGCGAGATAGATATCATCGCCGGGCGTGTAACCCGCCTTCTCAATCGCCTTCATGACGAAATCGAGGGCTTCTTCGGTGGAGCGCAGCGAGGGCGCAAAGCCCCCTTCATCGCCGACATTGGTGTTGTGGCCCGCGCCCGCGAGTTCCTTCTTCAGCGCGTGGAAGGTTTCGGCCCCCATCTGCAGCGCCTCATGGAAGGACGATGCGCCCAGCGGCATGATCATGAATTCTTGGATGTCGATGGGATTGTCCGCATGCGCACCACCGTTGACGATATTCATCATCGGCGCGGGGAGAATGCGGGCCGATGCGCCGCCGACATAGCGGAAAAGCTGT
>CAYFHK010000077.1:0-12589 GCA_964342585.1 uncultured Caulobacterales bacterium
CGGGAAGGGCGCCTCAGATGGAGGCGCGTCAAAGGTGTGGTGCATCCACCCATACCATTCCGGCGGCACGCGGCTGCCTTCCGCAACGCCGTGAAACACGACCCAGCGACGCCGGCGACCATCAGGGAAGGACGGCTTGCCGCCCTCCTCATAATATTTGTTACCCTGCTCATCTTCGCCGACCAGCCGCGCGCCGCGCCGCCAGAGCGTGAAAGATGTGCCGATGGTGCTATCATGCCACCAGATGAAGATGCGTTTGAGAAATTCCATGGCGCTTCGCGTATCACCGAAATGATTGACACCGGCTTTTGCGCCGCACCGCACCACCTGTCCAGTGCGGCGCATCTGTCTCGGGCGAAAACCGCATCACTACCCCGCGAGAACGCGCTTCTCTGGACGCGATGCCCTGACCTCTGTCTTGCCGTGCGGCTCCTCAAGCGCGAGCGCCACCAATCCCAAAACACCGTCGGGATGGCTTAAGACGTGATCGGACCAAAATCGTAGGATCCGATAGCCGCGCTTACGCAAAACACGGCTCCTGACCGCTTGCTCTGCCCGGGCGCTCGCAGATCGGAGCGGCATCACATCCACTTCGACGATCAGGCGCTGGGCCGGGCATAAAAAGTCCGCCACATAGGGCCCAATGCGGGCATGTCGCTTGAACACGATGCCATCGCGCCGCCAGGCATGAAGCGCCTTCCACAGAAAATCATCAGCATTCATCAGGTGACCTCGCCGCTTGACCTTGGTTTGTTCTCCGGCCATACCACATTGAGAACATTTTGCGAACACTTTTTTCTCTCGCACAGTCGTCAACGGTCCGACAGGGCCCTAAGTCAGCGAACAATTAAGGAGCTGAACACATGCGATTTGAGGATAAGACGATTATCGTGACGGGTGCCGGATCGGGCATTGGCGCGGCGACGGCGGCACGGGTCTCGGCTGAGGGGGCGAATGTCGTCCTTGTCGGCCGGACACAGAGCAAGCTTGAGGACACCGCCGCTGATCTGCCGAAGGACCGCACACAAATTGTGGCCGCCGATGTCAGTGTCGACGAGGATATTCAACGCGTTGTCGACACGGCGGTGAGTTCTTTCGGCGGTATCGACACGCTCGTGAACAATGCGGCGATCGCCAAAGGCGGACGCATTGATCGTCTCGCCCCCGAGGATTTCGAAAAAATGCTCTCGATCAATGTGTCGGGGCTCTACCGGATGACGCGCGCGGCGTGGCCCCATCTGATGGCGCGAAAGGGCAATGTGATCAACGTGTCCTCCGTTTCCGGATTGGGCGGCGATTGGGGCATGTTTGGCTACAACACGGCCAAGGGCGCCGTCTCGAACATGACCCGCGCGCTGGCGCTCGATTTCAAAAAGAGCCAGGTGCGCGTCAATGCCGTGGCCCCCTCCCTCACCTATACGGAGATGACGAAGGGCATTCAGGGGAATGACGCGCTGCAGGAGGCCTTTGCACAGCGGATCCCCATCGGCCGCGGCGCCGAGCCCGCCGAAATCGCAGACGTGATTGCGTTTCTCGCCTCGCACGATGCACGCTTCGTGAATGGCGTGGTCCTGCCGGTCGATGGCGGGCTGACCGCCTCGAACGGTCAACCGGCTTTCGGCTGATTGGTTGTTCTGGGGGATGTCGCGATGGGGGCTTATCTTGGCATCGAGACCGGCGGCACATCGATCCGTGCCCGTCTCATCGACCAATCGGGGCGTCCCCTCCGCAACGATACCTGGCCCACCACCACCGGCGCGGCGGCCATTTCGGCGATTACTGAGTTTGCCGCGCGCGACAACATTGCGGGCATCGGCGTTGCTGCCTTCGGGCCCATTTGTGTCGATCCGAGCAGCGATGATTATGGCGTCGTCGGGCGAACGCCAAAGCCCGGCTGGTGCGGCACAAACTTATACCGTGCCCTGACGGACGCCCTCGACGCCCCAGTCATGGTCGACACGGATGTGAATGCCGCGGCGCTCGCCGAACGGCTGTCCGGCGCGGGAAAAGGCCTCAAAAGCCTCGCCTATGTCACGGTGGGCACAGGCATCGGCGCGGGGCTCGCCACCGCTGAGGGGACGCTGAAAGGTGCGCTACACCCCGAAATGGGCCATGTCCCCCTGCGCCGCGCAGAGGGCGACCACTTTGAAAGTGTGTGCCCCTTCCATGCCGACTGCGTTGAGGGCTTGGCTTCTGGTACAGCCATCGCTGCGCGCCTTGGGGCAAACACCACCCTCGGCACCTCGCCCGAAACCCTCAATCTCATTGCGCGCTATTTTGCGCAGCTCGCTTTCACCATCACGCTCGCCTGGTCGCCGCATGCCATCGTAATCGGCGGCGGCGTCTTGAACACCGTTGGCCTCCTTGACGCGATCCGCACCCATTTCACCCAAGCCATTGGCGATTATGGGTTGGGCCCAGCGGTCATGGACGCAGATTTTTTACGACCACCCGCCCTGTCTTCGCCGGGCCTTGAAGGCGCGCTTTTGATGGCCCGCGCCGCCGGGGGCGCCACGCCTTGAGTGGACAGAAGGGCGCAATCCTGCCCATGAGGCGGGATGAACACCGGTAGACTTCTCGTCGGCGCTTTGATCGGCCTGGCCGCCTTCCTTCTTGCGAGCCTTGCCGGGCTCGATCGCGAAATTGCGCTGACCTTGGGGATCACCGCGCTGACCGCCAGCTGGTGGGTGAGCGAAGCCATGCCCATTGGCGCCGCCTCGCTCGTGCCGTTTGCGCTACTGCCGCTGGCCGGCGTCATTGATCAGCGACAGGCCGCCGCCGCGCTCGGCTCCTATGTCATCATCCTTCTGATGGCCTCGCTGATGCTGTCGAAGGCGCTTGAGAAGTCGGGCGCGCACGAACGGCTCGCGCTCATTATGATTGGGCTCATCGGCACATCGGGACGCCGCTTGGTCTTCGCCTTCATGCTCACCGCTGCGGCACTTTCCATGTGGATTTCGAACACCGCCACCTCGCTCATGCTCGCGACCATGGCCAGCGCAATCCTATCGCGCGGCGGCGGGGAGAAGCTCGCCGTGCCGCTCCTCCTTGGCATCGCCTATGCGGCCTCGCTTGGCGGCGCGGGCACGCTGATCGGCACAACACCGAACCTCATCTTCGCCGATGCGTATTTCGCCACCACGGGCACGGAATATAGCTTTCTGCGATGGCTGAAGACCGGGCTGCCCGTGGTGCTGCTCGGCATCCCGCTCATGGCCGCTTACATGACGCTGCGCATGGGCAAGGTCGATGTGCCCACCCTGCCGGAAAAAGGCGCCTGGACCATCGCCGAGCGGCGCACCCTGACGGTTTTTGCCGTGGCGATCTTGCTCTGGGTCACACGGAGCGAACCCTTTGGCGGCTGGTCGACGCTCCTAGGGATGCCGCTTGCGGGAGACAGCACCGTCGCCGTCCTTGCGGTGGTGGCGATGTTCCTGATCCCCGATGGCCGCGATGGCACCTTGCTCGATTGGGAAGCGGCGGCCGCCATCCCCTGGGGCCTGCTTTTATTGTTCGCTGGCGGCATTTGCTTGGCGACGGGTTTTCGCGAAAGCGGCCTTGATCAGCTCATCGCCGACCAGCTGTCGGGCATCGCCAAGGCGCCGCTCCTTCTCATGTTGCTTGGGCTTTGCCTATCGGTCTCGTTCTTGACGGAAGTCACGTCGAACACCGCCACGGCGAACCTGTTGATGCCGCTGCTCGCCGCGGTGGCCGCGGGCGCCAACCTGCCGCCGGAGCTGATCATGATCCCGGCGGCGATCTCCTGTTCATGCGCCTTCATGCTGCCGGTTTCGACGGCGCCCAATGCCATCGTCTTCTCCTCGGGCCGGTTGAAGGTGCGGCAGATGGCCCAAACAGGGGCCACACTCAATGTGGGGATCAGCATCGTGATCGTGGTGGTGAGCTGGCTGACGCTCTCATGACAAGCCCGTGTCAGCAGCTATGGCATGACGCACTTTTCTGATTGACAATCATTCGCATTTGCACGATGGTCAGGACATGATCGTTTGTGTCTGTCGTCGCCTTAATGAAACGGCCGTCCGAACTGCCATCGATGCAGGGGCGCGGTCGCCTGAATGTGTGCAAGCCCATCACGGCTGTGAATTCCGGTGTGGCAAGTGTCGCCCAACGATGGCCGAGATGATTGCCGAGACGGCTGACGCCGAACCGATGCCCGCGGCGCTGATGGCGGCAGAATAACCCCTTCCCCTCTTCGGCGGCGCCCGCCACAACACCCCCAACGCATTGGAAGAGGATCGTCCCATGAAGGGTGACGCGAAGGTCGTCGAGTATTTGAACGCGGCGCTGAAAAACGAGCTGACCGCCATCAATCAGTATTTCCTGCACT
Organism: uncultured Caulobacterales bacterium; assembly: GCA_964342585.1. Taxonomy (GTDB): domain Bacteria; phylum Pseudomonadota; class Alphaproteobacteria; order Caulobacterales; family Parvularculaceae; genus Parvularcula. The sequence goes on from CAYFHK010000077.1 coordinate 4,349, forward strand.
CGCGGATGCTAAAGGATTGGGGCGTCTCGATCCTCGCCGACTACGAGTACAAAGAATCGATCGAGGAGATGAACCACGCCGATTGGCTGATCGAGCGGATTTTGTTCCTCGAAGGGCTGCCGAACCTTCAAGACCTGGGCAAGCTCCGCATTGGCGAAAGCGTGAAAGAGATCCTCGAATGCGATCTCGCGCTCGAACACGACGCGATCCCGTTGCTCAAAGAGGCGATAATCCACGCAGAGAGCGTCCGCGATTTTGTGAGCCGCGATCTCTTCGGCAAAATTCTGCACAATGAAGAAGAACACGTCGACTATCTCGAAACGCAATTCGACCTCATCGCGCGGATCGGCATTGAGAATTACACCCAGCTACAATCGGCGCCGAATGGCAGCTCTGCCATGGGCGACGTTTAGGCCACAGCGACGATCGCAATCCCAAACAGCGCGCTGACGAAAAGAATGCGGGCCCAGCGGTGGCGGAGAATAATGATCCCGCCACGCGCTTGTTCACCCGTTCGGGTGACGCGTTCTGATTTTTCCGATGGGGTGGCGTTGTCTTCGGTATAGGGTTTGTCGGTCATAAAGACTCAACGCATCTCAAACCCGCGGCGTTGCATTCTCCCGCCGCGCCCAAAGCAAGAGCCCCAGCCCAATCAACCCAAGCTGCACGACACATCGGGTCGCCGCGGCATACCACGGCGAAAAGATCGGATCGGGCCGAAAGAAATCCCAAAGGTGCAGCGGCAGGAAACCCGCACATAAAAGGGCAAAGCTAAGTCCCGCGACCGCCCGCGTTCGCCGCCACAACACCCCAAGCCCGATGGCCAGCTCCACAACGCCAGAGCCATAAACCACGGCCAATTCAGGCATCCAATCAGGCACGATCGGAAAGAACGCTTCGGGCGCCAGCATATGGGCCACGCCCCCGGCCAGCATCCAAATCGAGATCACGATCACCGCAAAAACGCTCATTTCGATGGCCTCACACCATGCTTCTTTGAGCCTTCTTACGGCAAGCCACGACGGGCGTCACATCGGCATTCAACGCGCCCGCGCCGCCGTCCAATACCTCGCGAAGCGGGCAGCAATCGCGTCTGGTTTTTCAGCAAGTAAAAATTGCCCCCGCGCGAAGGCCGCTTCTTCATGCCGCTGCATATCTGAAATCAGCAGGCCACGGAGAATATCACTCGCTTTTTCTGGTGCCGCGAGCTTGGGGAGCATCTTGTCCAAAAACACCGCGTCGTCGTGATGGTCACCCAAATGGTCGCTGAGCGTCTTCGCCTCGCTGATCCACGGCTCCATCATCGCCGGCCACACCCGCTTGAGCAGTCTGGCATGATACATGTGATATTTCACTCGCTTTCGCCATTCGTGAAGGCTGTCCGGGGTCCGCGCCTCCGCGGCGGCCGCCATGGCCTTCCGTGCACGTTTATAAGTCTTTGCCATGCCATCGCCGAGCACGTCGGCCTCATCGTCGTCCACTTCCCAATCCGAAACGCGTCGGCGCGCGGCCACCAGCTCGTCACGCGCATCCGAGAGGTATGTGGCGACCTCCTCATCACTGAGATCAGCCCGACGCGACTTCAGCTGTCGGCGCGCTTCGCCAAGAACCGGTGCATAAAGATGATCGGTGAACCGCGACTCCAGCGCGTTGATCATCTCGATAAAGGCCGTTCGGTCACGGATCTCTGAAAAGCGTTTCGCCAAATCTCGAAAGAAGGCGTTCTCATCGTCATAGGCACTAAATCCTGGCCGGACGAGGCGAACGAGCCCCCGCACTTTTTTGCATCGCTTGCGGAGTTGATGGACCTTTTCGGCGCGCGGCAGGTCGTCATCATCGATCTCGTTGATCGCGTTGCTGATTTGACTCACCGCGATGCGCTTCACGCCCGTCGTGAGATCCGTGTTTTTCGTCGGTTTGAGGGAATAGGCCAAGCTTTACCTCCATCGAAAACCAACGTCTGCGTCCGCCATGGCGTTCCGAGAAAGTGTGCGGCGCTGCGAGTACGCTGATGTCGGAGGTTAAGGGCTCGCTAACCATATCACGAGAATTTGCAGCGTCAGAAAAGCCAAAGATGGGGGCGGTCGCATGGCGCGTCGCGTAATGATGTGGGCAGCGGCGTTTAGCATCGTCGCAATGCCAAACGCTGGCTGGGCGCAGCCTGGTGCACGGACAATCAGCCTCGCGGACGCCGCGAAGAGCGCCGAACGGCGCGTGTTCCTGCGCGGAGGATATTCGTTCAATAATTCAGTGACCGTTGGCCGTGACGGCGACACCACGAAATTTGAGGGCGACGGCGAAAACACGTTCATCGACGCGGGGATTTCGATCCCCCTGCCTGAGACCGCGAATTGGTCGATGCAATTCAGTGGGGGCACTTATCTGACTGAAGACGATGAAGCCTATTCGTTGCTGGCAAGCCTGCACATTCAAAACCCCATCACGCCGCGCTTTGGCAGCTATTTGACCGTGGGCCTCGGCCTTCTCCTCGAAGAAGTCGACGACGGCATCATTGTTGGGATGCCGACGGGCGAGGAAGAATGGGATGCGTTCTTCGCCTATCAGGCCCGCGCCGGTGTTGAGATGATGCTGCGCGAGGGATTGAGCGCGGAAACAGGCTACCGTCTATTTGGGTATACGGATAATGGCCTACATGTCCGCGAACACATCGTGGAGCTTGGGCTGAACCAGGCGTTTTGAACGATCTGCGTCGGGCTGGGCGGAAGCGATCAAAGCTTCCCCGCGCCTTTAGCGCGGGGTCCACCACCAAGCCTCTGCGCTGAGACCTGATGGCGAGATTGGCGGTGAGTGAATTGGATATTTGCAAAGAAATCCGCATGTGGTGAGACAAAAACCTATCACTCCCGGCAATTGAAGGCTGTCGCATTCGCCCCTTCTTACATACCAATGAAAGGAGCGCTCCATGCGCCAGCATCTCGTATCCAGCCTTGCCTTAGCGGTCAGCGCCCTGGCCGTTGCTCCTGCCGCCGCCCAAACAGCGGTGCCTTCACAAGCCCGATCTCCGTATGTGGCGCTCGGCTTTGCAGTGTTGCCCGACTATGCTGGCTCGGATGATTATCGCGCGATCCCCTTTGGCGCGCTCAGTTTTCAAATCGAAGGCATCGCTGTGCGCACCGATGGGCCGGGCCTTGCCGCCGATCTTTACAATGATGGGCGCCTTACCGCGGGGCTCTTTACCCGGTGGTCGCAAGGCCGCCAGACCGACCAGATCGACGATGCGGTCGTTGCGCTTCTGCCCGATGTCGGCAGCTCCCTCGTCACCGGCGGTCAGTTTAATTACCGCATCGCCCGCAGCATTTTACAGCTGCGCGACCAGATCAGCATCGGTGGACGCGTCGGTGTTGATGCCCTCGGACAATTCGATGGTGCAGCTTGGCAAGGCTCGGTCAGCTACGGCGCCATGTACGGTAAGCGGACGATGATGTCGCTGACCGCCGCGGTCTCAGGGTTCTCCGATGATTATGCGGATACGTTGTTTTCGGTGAACGCAGCCGACGCCGTCGCCTCGGGCTTGCCTGAGTTTTCTGCCGAAGGCGGTATCCAAGATATTGGGCTGACGGCGGTGGTCAATTATCGCCTCAAAGGACCGTGGTCGGCGACCGGCGTCTTTGGCTTCACCGAGCTGGTGGGCGACTTCGCCAACAGCCCAATCGTCAGTGTGCGGGGCGACTCAAGCCAGGTGTTTAGCGGATTGGCCGTGGGGCGGCGGTTTTAAGCGGCGATCTAAGCCATCGCCTCTGCTCTTTTCGCCGAGCTCCTTTTTCGGCTCAGATGATCGCTCCTAGCGTTTGGCGCGCGGCTCCTGGTGTCATCGCCGGGTAATGGATCCCGCGGTCAAGCCGCGGGAAGTCTCTAATTTCGAACTTGGATTAAGGAGTCTCCCCGCGCTTTATGCGCGGGGCCCATCACCATTATGTCGAAATGGCGCTCTTCCTTGCCAATCCTTACCCCAGAAGAAATGAGCGATCAAAGCAGCCGAAAACTCAAATCATCCCAGGTCGGATTGGCCTCTTCGATCAATGTGATTTTCCAAGCCCGGTGCCATTCCTTGATTCGCCGCTCGCGCTGTCGCGCGATCCCAATGTCCTCAAATCGGTCGAACCAAACGAGCCGGAAACATTTATACTTCCGTGTGAAGACCGACCCCTCACCCGATTTATGCTGATCTATCCGGCTCGGCAGGTCGGATGTGGCGCCGGTGTAGAGGGTCCCATTGCGTCGGTTCGCCATGATGTAGGTTGCGATGAACTCGTATTGCGCCATGTCCACTCTCCCGCAGAAGAATGTACATGATTTGTTCCTTTGCGCAATCCCTCGACTGCAACTGACGCAACACGGACCGACCTAGATCAATGGTCTCCCCTAATGACATCCCAACAATAAGATTGAGGTGATGGATCCCGCGGCCAAGCCGCGGGAAGTCTGATTGATAGGATAACCTCAAAAGCCTCCCCGCGCTTTACGCGCGGGGCCCATCACCGTCAGATCGAAACAATCTGCCATCGTCTCTCGCTTGCCGGAGTTCTCTGCAGAAAGAGCGGCATGCACAAGATCAGACTAACGGGCCTGGGACGGCGGTTTTAGATCGGACCTTCCTTCCCCTTAAGCCTTTGGTCTGACGAACGATGATGGATCCCGCGGACAGGCCGCGGGAAACTCTTGGCCAAAGCAGCGTCGTAGACCTACCCCGCCTTACGACCCTTCCACTGGTCGAACTGCGCCCATACGCCTTGCGCGCCGTGCCATTCGCCTTGCGTCGCACCCTTGGAATACTCCGTGGCCCGCGCCTCGAAGAAGTTCGCGTGCTCAACGCCATTCAAGATCTCGCGCAGCCAGGGCAGCGGGTGCTTATCAACGCCATAGAGCACCGGCAGGCCCAGCTGGCCCAAGCGCCAATCGGCGATGTGGCGGATATATTGCTTGATGTCGTCCGGCGTCATGCCGGGCACCTCGCCTGCCTCAAACGCCAGGTCGATGAACTTGTCCTCAAGCCCCACCACGGTTTTGCAGCAATCCATGATGTCGTCGGCGACGGCGGGCGTGAGGCACCCCGTCTCCTTCGCGAATTCGTGGAACAGCCGGATCATCCCCTCGCAGTGAAGGCTTTCATCGCGCACGGACCAAGAGACGATCTGGCCCATGCCCTTCATTTTGTTCTGGCGCGGGAAGTTCATCAGCATGGCGAAGGAGGCAAAGAGCTGCAAACCTTCCGTGAACGCTCCAAACATGGCGAGCGTGCGCGCAATGTCCGCTTCGGTCTCAACGCCGAAGGCCTGCATATAGTCGTGCTTCGCCGCCATCTCCTCATATTCCATGAAGGCAGCAAACTCTGACTCAGGCATGCCGATGGTCTCGAGCAGCAGCGCATAGGCGGCGATGTGGATGGTCTCCATGTTCGAAAACGCCGAGAGCATCATCTTGACCTCGGTCGGTTTGAACACGCGCGAATACCGCTCCATGTAATTGTCGTTCACCTCGACATCCGATTGAGTGAAGAAGCGGAAGATCTGTGTCAGGAGGTTCCGCTCGCCGTCGGAGAGGTTGTTCGCCCAATCCTTGCAGTCCTCGCCCAAGGGCACCTCTTCGGGCATCCAGTGGACTTGCTGCTGCTTCTTCCAATAGTCATACGCCCACGGATAATGGAAGGGCTTATAGCTTTTGGACGGCGTCATCAGGCCGGGAAGACGGATGGCTTGGTCGGCGCTATCGAGCATGAAACATTCCTTGTCGTGTTTTCCGCGGGGTCAGTCAGAACCGCTTTGGCTCGACCTTATGACCTGAGTCGGCAACCACTGTATCTTGTGGGTCGCTGCGGCAAAAGCGCCCTTTATCCACAATATATGTATGGTTGCAGCGAGAGCGAAGCACGCGAATTCATTTGCTTCGCCCCGCCAAGAAGGTTAACTGACCACAAAATAAGAGGGAGTGGGAGAGCCCGGTGAGAGTACTCCAAACGATCTTGGTGGGTTTTGGCCTGTTCACGGTCTCCATGATCTTCGGTCTGGTGGTCGCCCATATTTTTGCGACGCAAATCGGCCTTCCCGGTCTCTTTAGTGAAGTGCCTTCCGACCTTATGGATGCCGAACAGTCGAGCGTCCTGCTGGGCGGCCTCATCGTTGGCGTCTTCACCTTCTTGCTGACGGGCGCGATGGCGTTGACGATTTTTCGCGGTCCGCAAGGCGGCTAACCGCAGCGCTGTCACCTTTTCGCCGCCGCGACGAACACCATTTCAACAGATAGTTTGTTGTTCATGCGAGGTTTTATGGTTCGGCTGGCAGTTTGGTCTCTTCTCGCGGGCGTGATCGCCGCCTGCGCCCCACAGGTCTCCTCCACCGCGGCGGAAGCGGACGAGACCGGCGAAATCCCCGATACGGCGGAAACAATGGTCGTTGCGGGCGGCTGCTTCTGGTGCGTTGAGGCCGATTTCGAAAAGCAGGAAGGGGTCTACGAGGTCGTCTCAGGCTATTCCGGCGGCACGCTGCAAAACGCGACCTACAAAAACCACGAGGGCCATCGCGAGGTCGCGCAGATCTATTACGACCCGTCGGTCACCGATTATGCGACGCTGGTGGATAAGTTTCTCCGCTCCGTCGATGTGACCGACGATGGCGGCCAGTTCTGCGATCGCGGCTTCTCTTACACCACCGCCATCCACTACGAGACGGATGAACAGCGGGAGATCGCCGAAAGCGCCGTGGCCGAGGCGGAGGCCGTATTGGGTCAAGACATCGTCACGCCGGTCCTGCCGCGCATGTTTTTCGTGGAGGCGGAGGACTATCACCAAGACTATTACAAGAAGAATCCCGTGCGATATCGCTATTACCGCGCCGCCTGCGGGCGCAATGCGCGGCTAAAAGAGCTGTGGGGCGACGCAGCCCTCGTCTCTTAAAGGCGAGCTCGCTCAACGCGTCATCAGCCGATCGAGCACATCGATCGCGTCGTCTAGCCGGCCCGCCACCTCACCCAACTGGTGGCGCCGGCAATAGACCTCCAGTGAGATGAGGGCGGCCGCCAACTTGGGCAGGTCCACCTCTTCCTCGATGACGAAGGCCGCATTTTGGCTCGGAGCGGGTTTTTCAGCGGGCAGTGACATAGGCTATCCCCCAGTTGCAAAACAGTAAGAGCACAACCTTCAGGGATCCGCTTTGAAATGCAACTGTTACGAGAAAGTTTCTGACACAACACTTTCTCACCCCTCAATGGGGCATTGACACCCGATGGCGCCTCCGAGCAGTGTCCGCGCGAAAATTGCACCAGCTTCGTGAAAGTTCTTCATCCCCCTCATGCAGGTCGTCATCGTCGAGTCGCCGTCGAAGGCGAAAACAATCAATAAATATCTGGGCAAGGATTACGAAGTCCTGGCCTCCTACGGTCACATCCGTGACCTTCCGTCCAAGGATGGTTCAGTCGATCCCGATGCGGACTTTGCCATGGTCTGGGAAAGCGACGCGCGGTCAAAAAAGCAAATCAATGAGATTGTCGACGCCGTCAAACGCGCGGACCGGGTGATCCTCGCCACTGACCCTGACCGCGAAGGTGAGGCGATCAGCTGGCATTTGCTTGAGGTTTTGAGCCACAAAAAAGCGCTCAAAGATAAGCCAGTTGAGCGGGTGGCCTTCAACGCGATCACGAAAAAGGCCGTGCAAGAGGCCATCGCGAACCCGCGCACGATCGACCAGGCGCTGGTCGATGCTTATCTTGCCCGGCGCGCACTCGATTATCTTGTCGGCTTCACGCTCTCGCCGGTGCTATGGCGCAAATTGCCGGGCGCGCGCTCCGCAGGCCGGGTGCAGTCGGTCGCGCTACGCCTGATCTGCGAGCGCGAGCTTGAGATCGAAAAGTTCACGCCAGAAGAATTCTGGACACTGACGGCAGAGGTCACCTCCGGCGGGTCATCGCCCTTTACGGCCCGCCTTGTGCGGCTTGATGGAGAGAAACTCGAGAAATTCTCCCTCACCTCAGAAGCCGATGGCGCGCGCGCAAAGGCCGCTGTCGAAGCGGCGAAATTTGCGATCGAAGCGGTGGAAGCCAAGCCGACCAAACGCAATCCGGCGGCGCCTTTCACCACCTCGACACTTCAGCAAGAGGCCTCACGCAAGCTGGGCTTCAACGCCCGCCGCACCATGCAGACGGCGCAGCGGCTCTATGAGGGCATCACCATCGATGGCGAGACGACCGGCCTCATCACCTATATGCGGACCGACGGCATCGACATGGCGC
>CAYFHK010000078.1:0-12347 GCA_964342585.1 uncultured Caulobacterales bacterium
CAGGTGCGCGCGTTGGCGCAGGCGCTCTTCGGGTCGGGCCGCGATAGGCAGGATCGCCTTGCAAGATCGGATCGGCTTCCGGCGTTTGGCTGATCGTTGAGGGATCGTCGCCGAAATTGGGCAGCTCCGCGTCGGCGCTGGCAAGATCCGGCCAGTAAGCAGGCTGGGCCACCAATTCGCGATAGTAACGAACATTTTGCTCAGCGATCGCGGGGGGAAGATCTGATCGCGCCAGGCGTTCAGCTTCTGTGCCTTGTCCAGAGAGGGCCAGAACGAGCGCAAAGTTTTGACGAATGCGCGCGGTACCGTCTGGCTGCGCGGTGGCTTGGCGCAGTGTACGCTCTGCCAGCGCCGGCCGGCCCTGCAATGCGTAGGACAGACCTTTGTTGTTCAGGATCTGCGCTTTGTTCGGCGCAAGGCCAAGGGCCACATCGTATTGCGCCTGGGCATCCTTGTGGCGGCCGATCTTGTCATAGGCGACGCCGAGAGCGGAGTAGGCTGACCAGTCTTCGCTCTTGCCAAGGCTGATCGATTGCTCGATCGGGCGAACAGCTTCGTGCGCGCGCTCGTTCGCGATCAGAACTTTTCCAAGCTCTAGCATCACGTCGGGGTCGGTGCTGATCCGGCTCCGCGTATTTTGCATCACGCGCAGCGCTTCTTCATTGTTATCGACAGCGCGCAGCGCCTTGCTGAAGGAGACGGCGGCTTTGGGATCGCTCGGGTCGCGATCATACCGGGTGCCCCAAAAGGCGGCGAGGGCGATGGGGTCCATGCCTTCTGTTTCGGAATGGCCAACGACATCGATCGATTGACGCTGCTTGCTATCCATCGTCGCACAGCCGGCCGCTGTGAGCGAGATCAGCGCAACCGTCGAGAAGAAGCGAATTGTTTGGCGCCCGTTCGTCATGGCTTGTCCTCAAGAACATGATGAGAGCCCGCGACGCGACGCGTGGCCCTTCCTCACCAGGCAACTTCGCGTAATGTCGCCAACAAAGTCTTAAGAGCCGTCGTGCCCGGACAAACCGGAGGCAATCTTTCCCCATTCGGTGTCCTGCCGCTTGCTTAAGGAGGAAAATCACCGCTTTGTGGAAGATCGGAAGCATTCCGTCAGTGCCGGCAAGGTTTTGTTTACCCTTTTTCAACACTGGGCCGGCCAACACTGATGTTTGAACGGCGCGTGGTAGTGCACGCGACAAGGGTCGCGCCGAGATGCGTTGGGGTTTCGGGCAGGCAAGGTCGATTGATGATCAATATACGGCGAAAGCTATTGCAAGGTGCAGCGCTGGTCGCCATCGGCGCGCCCACGCTCTGGCCTGTCGCAGCGAATGCGGCACAGCCCGGTGGCGTTCGTCTTCCCCCCTTAGATCCAACGCTGGTTGTCACCGGCGGGGCCGTCCTCTTTGCACTGGCCGCGGGGCTGTGGGCGATGCGGGTGTCGATGTCGGCCCGCAATGCGACGGTTCATTGGTCAAAGGCTCTGGCGCGGATGGAGGCTCGGTTTGAGAAATCGGAGTCCGTGCTCGCCTCTCACCCCGGTCTCGTGATCGTTTGGGAAGATAGCTACGACGAAATTCAAACGGGGTGGGGCAAGCCGCGTGTGCTAGGCGGCCCTGCTGCGCTCGCATCATTGCTGACCTTCGCCGCGGACGATCCCAGCGGGTTTGAAAACCCTGCCGATGCGCTCTTGGACGCGCTCGGCAATCTGCCGGTTGATGATGAAGAGCATGCCGGCCGTGCGCCAACCTTACGCGAAAAAGTGAACGCGCTGCGCGGCCATGGCGTCGCGTTCTCCGGCAGCATTGTCACCGAAGAGGGGCGGTCGATCGAATGCGACGGCCGTGTCGCCGGCGACCAGGTCACGCTGTGGCTCACCGACCCGGCGGTCCGGTTGGCGGAAGAGGCCGGCGTTGTCGGCCAGGCGCGGGATAAGGCGGCGGATCTCCACGGTGCCTTGAACCAACTCGACCGCGCGCCGTTGGCGGCGTGGCGCCGCGGGCCCGATCTCAAAATTGAATGGGCGAACCGCGCCTATATCGAGATGGTCGAAGCCATCAATCTGCAACAGATCGTCGACGAACAAATCGAAATCGATCCCGGCTTTAAGGGCATTGCGGAGAAAGCAAAGCGTGAGGCGGCGCGCGCCGGACGCCGCGCCGTTGATGGCCTTATCAAAGTCAATGTGAAGGGGCAGCGCCGGGTTCTGCGCGTGATCGAAGCCCCGATGCATGGGGCGGGCGAGGCCAGTTTCGGCGGCATCGCCATTGATATCACGCGCCAAGAACGCGCGCAGGAAGATTTGCGCCGCCAACAGGATGCGCACCGCAAAACCCTCGACCAGCTTTCAGCGGCCGTGGCGGTGTTCAACGCGGCACAGCAGCTAGACTATTACAACCAAGCCTTCCTCGATTTGTGGGGCCTCGACGATGCGGAGCTTCGCGCGCGGCCATCGCATGGAGAGCTGCTCGATCGTCTTCGCCATCTGGGCAAATTGCCGGCACAGCAAGATTTCGCGGAGTGGAAGCATCACCAGCTCCGCCTTTATACGGAAGAGAAGGCGGACACCGGATCGATTGCCGAGGGTGCCGCGCCCGATGACAGCTGGGATCTGCCCGACGGCAGATCGCTCCGCGTGCGCCAGCACCGCCATGCGCTCGGCGGCGTGTCGGTGCTCTTCGAAGACATCACAGAGACCCTCGATCTTCAGAGCCGGTTTACCACCCAGATCGGGGTGCAACGCGCAACGCTGAACAATCTGGCCGAAGGGGTCGCAGTGTTTGGGGCTGACGGTCGTCTCGCCCTTCACAATCAGTCGTTTGAACGCCTTTGGTCGCTCACCCGCGAGAACCTCACCGGCCTGCCGCATTTCGATGCGTTGCAGGCAGAGTTCTTGGATCAGGCGCCCGATGCCGAGGCGACATTTCAAAAGCTCAAGAACAAAGTCGTGGCCTTTGCGCCGGAGGACCGGACCGAACTTGTGGGCGAAGAAATCCGCCTCCGCTCTGGCCGCTTCTTACAATCAGCGACCTCGCCGCTGCCGGACGGGGCGACGCTCGTTACGTTCCTCGACATCACGGATAGCCGTGAGCGGCAGAAAGAGCTCGAGATCCGCAACCAGATCCTTGAGGACGCGGACCGGATCAAAACCCGCTTTGTCGATCACATTTCTTATCAGCTGCGGAACCCGCTCAACACGATCATCGGCTTCACCGAAATGCTCGAGCGTGAGATGGTCGGTGCACTGAACGACAAGCAAAAAGACTACGCGAACACGATCCTCACAGCCTCGACACACCTTCTCGATCTGATCGACGATATTATCGACCTGGCCGCGATCGACGCGGGTCGCCTCGGCCTCGATATGGATGAGGTGGATGTGCGCGAACTGGTCGAGAGCGCGGCGACTTTTGCAGCGTTGAAGGCCGAAGACAGCCAGGTGAAGCTGCGGGTCGATTGCCCCAAGGATATTGGCACCATCAAAGCGGATGAGCGCCGGCTCAAACAGGTCCTGTTCAATCTCCTCGCCAACGGCTTCACCTTCACAGAGGCGGGTGGCGAAGTCGTCCTTGGTGCGGCGCGCGATGGCGAGATGGTGAAGATCTGGGTGGCGGACACCGGCCGTGGGGTCTCGCCGCAGGATCAGGCGACCATTTTTGATCGCTTCGAAAGTGCCGGCCCTGGTGCTGGCGCGGGCCTTGGGCTCGCCCTTGTGAATAGCTTCATTGAGCTGCATGGCGGTCTCGTCTTCCTCTCCTCCCGCGAAGGCGAGGGCACGACGGTCACCTGTCATCTGCCCATTGGTGGGCCGACCCAAGGATTGCGGATCGAAGATGGCGCTGCTGATGGGGAGGGCCTTCAGCTCGACGTCAACCTGCTAACCGGTGGCGATGATCCTGACGTCGACGACGCCGTTGATGACGCGAAACTGATCTCCGCCACCCGCTGATCAATTTCATTTCCTTCCAATGGTTGAGGTGTTGCAGATGTCGGCATCTGCTATTGCCGCTGAATGAACCCAGTTTTCTTCATCGGCGCCCTCGCGCTCCTTCAGGCCGAAGCGACCGAAGAGCCAGTCTCAGATTACGAGGCGTGCGCAGAATTGGCGACCACTTCGCCGGATGCTGCGGCTCGGTTCGCCGAACAATGGATGTCCGATGGCGGCGGCATAGAGGCCAAACACTGCGCGGCAATCGCCATGTTGGCGCAAGGCGCGCCGCGATCCGCGGGCGCTCTTTTGATCGACTTGGCTGAAAGCAAGGAAGCCAACCCCGTCTTGGCGTCACAGCTCTACGTGCAGGCGGCCGAGGCATTGCTGTCGGGGGGCGCGAAGGAGAAAGCCTTTGAGGCCGTGCGCTCGGCCTATCGGCTCATGCCCGATGCCCCGGAGATCCATGTCGCGGCGGCGGCTATCTACGCCACGGCCGAGGAGTGGGAGGGGGTCAAGCTGACGCTCACTGCGCTCGAAAGACAAGCGGCGCTTTCCGCCGATGCTTACGCCTTGCGCGGGCGTGCGCATTTTGAGCTGGGTGATCATCAAGCGGCGACGGAGGACGTTGTTCGCGCCCTCGAACTCGAGCCGCTTCTCGTTGATGCCCTGGTGTTGCGCGGCGATCTTTTGACCGCCGGCTATCCTGTCGATCGCGAGTGATGCGCGCCTAGCGCGCCACTTTCCGTGCCGCGGGGAGGGCAACCGGCTGGCGCCGGGGTTGCTCCCGCCGTGGGGCGGATGGCTGGAACGCCAATTGGCTGTGATAGGCGCAGTAAGGCTTGTTCGATGAAGTCGACTGGCCGCAGAAATGGAAGTCATCCGCTGCGGGGTCGCCAATCGGCCATTTGCATTGCGACGTGCCGATCGAACTCACTGTCGGGCGATCAACGCCATGGCACAATGAATCGAGCGAGAAGTTGGAGCTACGATAGCTCACTTCTTCGGGCTCATTCATCACGATCTTCGGTTTTGGTGCGGTTGGGGTCGCCCGTCCGGCCAAGCCAAGCCGGTGAACTTTCCCGATCACCGCATTGCGCGTTACGCCGCCCATCCGTGTGGCGATCTGGCTCGCTGATAAGCCTTCGCTCCACAACTGTTTTAGCTGTTCTACCCGATCTTCCGTCCACGCCATCTGCGCCTCCATGGGTCATAGGCCGCCCTCGGAACGTTTCTCCGAGGTCGATGGGAGCGATGCTCAATTCGCCCACATCTTGTAGGAAGATATTAACCCAATCACCAAATGCTGTGGGCGAGAGTTTTACACCTTCCCGCTACGGGGAGGGGCTTTTTATCCACAACAGCGAGTCAATTCGTCTAAACGCGCCGGTGCGCGCGCGATCTTTGACTCATAGGCCCTCAGATAACGGATTGAGACTGAAACTAGACGCAAGGGCCGCGGCGGGCCACATACAAGAAGAACCCTGTGAAAAGGAACGAACCATGCCAGACGGAGAGGTTGTCGCCGCGCCTAAAGCATCATCGGCGCCTGCGCTGGGCGCGCGCCGATTCGGTCGTGTCAATTGGATCGGCCTTTGGACGCTCTATCAAAAAGAAGTCCAGCGTTTCTTGAAGGTGGCGTTTCAGACGGTATTCGCGCCGATCATCACAACGCTCCTTTACCTTACGGTGTTTTTGGTCGCCTTTTCGGGCGGCGACCGTGACCCGTCCATCGAGGGGCAATTGATCACCTACGCGCAGTTTTTGCCGCCGGGCCTCATCATGATGGCGATTTTGAGCAACGCGTTCCAAAATGCGTCGTCGTCGATCATCATTGGCAAGGTGCAGGGCTCGGTCATTGATGTGTTGATGCCCCCGCTCTCACCTTCTGAGCTGACGGCCGCCTTCGTTGGCGGCGCCGCAACGCGGGGCATTCTGGTGGGGTTGATCACCGCTATCACCATCGCGTTTTTCATGGCCTTCACCACCACGACATTCGCGATCTCGAACCTATTGGCGATCGTCTATTTCGCGACGATGGCGTCTATCTTATTGGGCGCGGTGGGTGCGATTGCGGGCATGTGGGCGGAGAAGTTCGATCAGTTAGCGCTGATCACCAACTTCGTGATCACGCCGCTCACCTTTCTCTCGGGCACATTCTATTCGGTGAATAAGCCGGGCCTGCCCGATTGGGTTGCCGGGGTGAGTAATTTCAACCCCCTCTTTTATCTCATCGATGGCTTCCGATATGGATTTATCGGCGTTGCCGATGCGCCGGTGTTGCGCGGCGCCATGGTCAGCCTCGCGCTGACGTTGCTCAGCGTCTGGGCCACCTACATCCTCTTCCGGCGCGGTTATAAACTCAAAGCCTGATAGGCGCGTTTTATGTTCGATACGATTGATCAGGGGGACGGCCGCGATGGTCGGCCTCAAAGCGATGATATCATCCTGCCCTTCCAGGTCGGCGAAACGGCTGTGCGTGGTCGCATTGTCCGGCTCGGCGGGGCTGTTGATACCATCCTCTCGCGACATGGCTTTCCCGAGCCGGTGCAAGGTCTGGTGGGCGAGGCTGCGGCCTTGGTTGCGATGCTCGGCACGGCGCTCAAATTCGACGGCAAGCTGATCCTGCAGGCGCAAGGTGATGGGCCGGTGCCGATGCTCGTGGCGGATTACACCGCCGGCGGCGCCCTTCGCGCAACGGCAACCTTGCCGGAAGACAACCGCGATGCCGCGGCGCAGGCCCAGGGGCCAGAGTTGCACTACCTCCTCCGCAAAGGGCACATGGTGATCACGATCGATCAGGGCCCTGATATGGAGCGCTATCAGGGGATCACGCCGCTTGAAGGGCCAACCCTCGCGAAAGCGGCCGTGAATTACTTCATCCAATCAGAGCAGATCCCGACGGCGGTGAAGCTCGCAGTTGGTCGCGTCACCACGCCAGAGGGCGGGGAAACCTGGCGCGCTGGCGGCATCATGGTGCAGTTCATGCCGGGCGAGGGTGGCACTCGCGAGCGCGGTGAAGAAGTGACGATGGCGGACGTTGATCAAGACGCGTGGGAACGCGCTTCGGTCCTGCTCGAAACGGCGCAGGCGGATGAACTCCTCGACCCCACATTGACGGCCGAAAGCCTTCTTTATCGGCTGTACCATGAAGATGGTGTGCGCGTTTTTGATCCGGTGTCGGCGCATTTCGGCTGCACGTGTAATCGCGATAAAATCGTCAATGTCCTTTCGCAATATGGTCGCAAAGACCTCGACGACATGATCGTCGATGGCGCGATCGAGGTGACATGCGATTTCTGCCGTGAGGCGTACCGTTTCGCGCTCGACGAAACGGGCCAGTATTTCGAAGAAGGATAAGGAGAGGAAGCGTTTCCTCTCCTCGCTAGAGCCCTAGGCTTTGGTAAGCGAGTGCGATATCGGACAGGGCCACGTAATACGCAGCGGTCCGGAGATCGGGGATTTCCGGCTTGTGTAATAGCGTTTCCCGCATCGCTCGGTAGGCTGCCTGCATGGTGTCGTCGAGCCCGGACCGCACAAGGTCAATTTCATCCGCCCCGTGAGCGTAGCGTTCTTTAAAGTCCGCCGAGAGGGGCTCGTGGCTGATGCGTTCGAGCTCAGCCAGCAACGCCATGTTGCGCTTTTCATCGTCGCGGCGCTGCAACCGCCCAAACCGGATGTGGTTGAGGTTCTTGACCCACTCGAAATACGACACCGTCACGCCGCCGGCATTGGCATACATGTCGGGGATCACAACCACGCCCTTTTCGCGGAGAATTTCGTCTGCGTTGGCGGTGCACGGACCGTTTGCGGCCTCGACGATGACGCGTGCTTTCACGTTTTCCGCATTGCCGCTGTGGATCACGCCCTCAATCGCGGCGGGGATCAACACATCGCAGTCATGGGTGAGGAGGCTGATGCCGTCTTCCACATAGGTACCAGTGGGGTAGCCGTGAACGCCGCCATGCTCCGCAATATGCGCTTTGAGAGCGTCGACATTAATGCCCGCTTCATCGACGATGGCGCCGTCGCGTTCAATCACGACCGTGATCTTGGCGCCGTCCTCCTCTGATAGAAACTTGGCCGCGTGGTAGCCCACGTTACCAAGCCCTTGGACAACGATCCGCTTCCCGCCGATGCCACCATCAAGACCCGCGCGACGCACATCGTCAGGATGATTGAAAAAGGCTTGCGTCGCATACTGAATGCCGCGCCCGGTGGCTTCGACCCGGCCATTGATACCGCCCGCATGGCGCGGTTTCCCGGTCACGCAGGCGATCGCGTTGATGTCGGTTGGGTGGAGGCGACGATATTGATCCGCCATCCACGCCATTTCGCGTTCGCCGGTGCCCATATCGGGGGCGGGCACGTTTTGTGAGGGGTGGATGAGGTCGCGTTTCGCCAGCTCATAGGTGAAGCGGCGTGTGATCCGCTCCAGCTCTTCTTCGTTCCATTCTCGCGGATCGATGCACAGCCCACCCTTTGAGCCGCCAAAGGGCACCTGAACGAGGGCGCATTTATATGTCATCAACGCGGCCAGCGCTTCCACTTCGTCCTGGTTGACCGAGAGCGCGTAGCGGATGCCGCCTTTGACCGGTTCCAAATGCTCCGAATGCACCGCACGATACCCAGTAAAAGTATGAATCGTGCCGCGCAGTTTCACGCCAAAGCGTACAGTGTACACTGAGTTGCAGACTTTGATCTTATGCTTGAGCTCTTCGGAGACATCTAAATGCGCCGCCGCGCGATCGAACATTACGTTGACGCTGTCGCGGAAAGTCATATTCCGCGCGTGCACGGGTCGGCTCATAATATCCTCCAAGAAATCTTCCGACGCTTTACGCGTTCTGCGGGAAGCTTCCAATGGAGAAGGTTAAAGTGGTGCGAACGCCGCGCAACTTATCAGTGTCGGAAGTGCCGCATGCCCGTGAAGACCATGGCCAAGCCGCGATCATTCGCGGCGGCAATGACTTCCTCATCACGGATGGACCCGCCTGGCTGGATGACGGCCGTAACCCCCGCATCTGCGGCTGCGATGAGGCCATCTGCAAAGGGGAAAAAGGCGTCAGACGCGACAACGCTGCCGCGCACCAGCGGGGTGTCTTCCTTCGCCGCTTGCGCCGCATCTTGTGATTTGCGGATCGCAATGCGCGTTGAATCGAGCCGGCTCATTTGCCCGGCCCCGATGCCGACCGTCGCACCGTTCTTTGCATAAACGATCGCGTTCGATTTCACATGTTTGGCGACGGTGAACGCGAAGAGAAGATCGGTGAGTTCTTCGGGCGAAGGCTGACGATCTGTGACCACCTGAAGATCTTTCGCGCTGATGTGACCATTGTCTCGCGATTGGTACAAAAAGCCGCCAGCCACTTGCGTCATCACCATGCTCGCCGTCGTCGGATCCGGCAGTTCGCCTGTTGTCAGTAGACGTAGATTTTTCTTTTTTGCAAAAGCGTCTTTCGCGTCATCAGTGACAGAAGGGGCGACAACGATCTCGGTGAAGATCCCCGCAATTTCAGCAGCGGTTGGGCCGTCGAGCTCGCCATTGAGTGCCACAATACCGCCAAAGGCCGATACCGGATCGCATTTCAGCGCGGCCCGATAGGCCTCAAGCAGGGTGTCACCTTGCGCCACACCGCACGGGTTGGCGTGCTTGATGATGGCGACGGTCGGTTTCTCCGTAAACGATGCAACGAGTTCGATGGCTGCATCTGCGTCGTTGATATTGTTGTAGGAGAGGGCTTTGCCCTGATGTTGCTTAGCTGATGCAACGCCCGGCCGCGCCGTTGGGGATTTGTAAAAGCCCGCCTTCTGATGCGGATTCTCGCCGTAACGCAGCTCTTCCGCGATTTCCCCGGCCACAATGGCGCGGCGCGGCAGGCTTTCCTCTTGGCTCGCAAACCAGCCGGAAATTGCGGCGTCATATGCCGCGGTTCGTCCGTAGGCGATGCCGGCGAGCTTGCGCCGCTCGTCAAAGCTCGTGCCGCCCTGGCTGAGCGCTGAGGTGATGACGGCGTAATCTTCTGTGTCCGTAACAACGGCGACATGAGCATGGTTTTTCGCGGCCGCGCGGATCATTGCGGGGCCGCCAATGTCGATCTTCTCGACCATTTCGTCATAGGGCGCACCTTCACGAAGGGCCGCCTCGAAGGGGTAGAGGTTCACAACCAAGAGATCGATGGGCGCGAAGCCATGTTCCTGTAGCGCGCTCAGATGGGCGTCCTTGCTACGGTCTGCCAGAAGGCCGCCATGGATCGCGGGATGCAACGTCTTCACGCGACCATCCATGATCTCGGGAAATCCGGTCACGGAGGATACATCGATGACGGGCAGATCAGCATCGCGCAGGGCCTTTGCCGTGCCGCCGGTAGACAACAGCTCCACGCCCGCCGCGCTGAGGCTTTGTGCAAAGGGAATGAGATCGGTCTTGTTAGAGACGGAGATGAGGGCGCGGCGAATAGGCTGGCGGGCTTCAGAAGACATAGCGGCTCTCCTGCAACGGCGATGGCGGGGAACAAGAAAGCGCGCCTTATCGTCGTGACAGCGTCAAAGCGCAAGTCACCGCGATCACGTCGGCGGAGGGGTTAGGCAGAACCGTCGGATTTGCCCGCCGGGTCGTTCTCGTCCTGGGAGATCCGTTGCGGTGCTCTGGGGCGGAACTCGGGCACCAAGTGGTGCACCGCTTCCTCGAGCGCCGGGCGATCGCACGCCTTCGCGCAACGCACAACATCGGCAAGCCGCGGCGTGAGCAGCGGCAGATCGATCATGCTCGGCGAGGCGAGCAAAATGCCATCAACGCCCGTCCGCAGCAATTTCTCGAGATCGTGGAAAACTTCTTCAAACAGCTTCTCGCCAGGGCGGAGGCCTGTGTATTCAATTTCGATGTCCTGGTGAGGAACAAGCCCGGCCGCCTCGATCATGCGCTCTGCCAACGTCACGATCCGGACAGGTTCCCCCATGTCGAGCACGAAAATCCGGCCATCATGCGCAAGGATGCGCCCAGAATTGGTCGAAAGCGTCGCTGCCTGAATGACCAGTTGCACCGCCTCGCGCGTGGTCATGAAGTATCGCTGCACATCGGGATGCGTGACGGTGATCGGCCCGCCTTGCGCGATCTGGCGTTGAAAGAGCGGGGCGACCGAACCCGTCGAGCCCAACACGTTGCCGAACCGTACCGTGACGAACCGCGTGCCCGTCTGGGCGATATCGAGCGCCTGGGCGTAAAGCTCGGCAATCCGCTTGGTCGCACCCATGAAATTGGTCGGGTTCACCGCTTTGTCGGTGGAGATGAAGACAACAACCTCTGTGCCGTGCTCGATCGCCGCGTCGAAAACATTCTTCGCGCCCAGAACATTGGTCATCGCGCCGGGGCAGGGGTTCTTCTCGACGATCGGCACGTGTTTATAGGCCGCGGCGTGCAAAACGACCTGCGGCTGGATCTCGTCGAAAATCGGGTTGAGATGATCGGGCCGGCAGACATCGCAAAGCCGGCTATCGATCATGAGTGCCCCGTTCGTACGGGTCAGCTCCATGTCGATTTCGTAGAGATTGAATTCCGAATTATCGAGCAGCACAAGCCTTTTAGGCCCGAAACCAGCGACTTGGCGCGCCAGCTCCGATCCGATCGTGCCGCCGGCGCCGGTGATCAGCACCGTTTTGTCCGCGATAAAGCGCTGGGCTTGTTTGAGATCGATTTGGCGAGGCTCGCGCGCGAGGATCTGCGTACTGTCGAGCTCAAGGGCGGTTAAATCGCTCGGCGCCAGCCGTGCCGTCACTCGGTCCGTCCTGCGAGGCCGAAATGCTGAAAGGCGCTTTCTCAAAAATTCCACTGCGTCTGCCCCTTCTCACCCCTAATATAAAGCGTAGCAGTCCCATAGCGCGACGCAACAACAATGGCGGACTTCACGGCCGAACCTGTGCCTATTCCGCAATCTGCTGCAACGACCATCTGACACCTTCTTGAAACGGGACTATCGTGATTTGCGACGCGTCAGCGACACTTTCTCCACTTGCTGCACAAACTGAAGGTTGAATATCGAGGCGCGCGTTCGCGGTACGGAAGCGCCAAGCCGGTCCATGGGGCGGCCGAAGGACAATGCTGAGCGAGTCTGCTTCCGATTCCGTTGTCGCGTTCATTTCTGGCGGGAGGTGGAAACGCAAGGTGGGCCGATCGCTGAGGCCGCTTGCCGTATCCTCGCCTTTGAGCATGTCGCCACTGGCGCTGAGAAAGAGCCGCCGTGAGATCCGCGCGCCATCGGTATCATGGGCATGGCAGCTGATCACCGTGCCTTCAGCGCCGCTGTCGATATCGACCTTTGCGCGCGCCACGGCATCCATTACGTGATGTGTCCGTGCCGCAGCCTCGTTTGCCCCGGCGGCATTCACGCCTTTCGCAAATGCATTCGCCGTGCTACCGGCAGGATCC
>CAYFHK010000079.1:0-12247 GCA_964342585.1 uncultured Caulobacterales bacterium
ATAAGGTCGGCAAGCGAGAGGCACCAGATGGCGCAAAGTGACGAAACAGATACGCCCGAAGTTGAGGGCGCTGAAGATCCCGTCCCCACAACGGAAGACGGCATTCCCCTTATCGTGAACGGCCAGCGCCTGAGCGAGACGCAAATCAACGCCCTTCGCGAGGCCCGGGAGTGGCGCAAAAACGTCGATGCCGCGGGTGATGGGCCACGAGAAGTGGGCGGCGCCAAGCGCGACACCGATCCGACCCGTTATGGGGATTGGGAGAAAGCCGGTCGCGCGATCGATTTTAGTTAACGTCGTTGATGTAAGGCCACGTCACTGACGATCCGCAGTTTGGCTTAGCGCTTGCAGGCGTATTGGCGACTGTCGACACATGCTAAGAGAGTATCATCCGGCGTGAGCGCATTGGCCTCCTCCTCCCCCTTCAATCGGAATGTTGTGGGCGTTTTCGGCATTCCGCTTGATGTTGTCTCGCTTGACGAGGCGGCCATGAAGGTGCGCGAGGCGGCTTTGGCTCATCGGCGCATGTGGATCGCCACCCCGAACATGAACTGGATGGGGTTACGCCAGAAACACCCCGCCTTCGCCGATCAAATTCGCCGGGCGGACTTTTCCACCGCCGACGGCAATCCGCTGGTCAAATTGGCACGCCGCGCCGGCGCCGCCCTGCCCCAGCGCGTTGCCGGTTCGGATCTTTTTGACCGCGTCGGACAAGACGTCAGTGGTCGGCCGCTCTCGGTCTTCTTTTTCGGCGGCCGAAAAGGCTCTGCCGAGGAAGCCGCCAACGTCCTCGCTGAGAAATATCCAGGCTATGTCTCCGCCGGCGCCCTTAATCCCGGTTTTGGCAAGCTCGAGGAATTGAGTAGACCCTCGATCATCGAGCAGCTGAACATGGCGGATCCGGACATTCTGGTCGTGTCGCTGGGCGCCTTGCGCACGCAAGCGTGGATCGACATGAACAGAGATCGGCTGACAGCGCGTATTCTCGCCCCGTTTGGGGCCGTGGTTGATTTCGTGAGCGGTAATGTCGCTCGCGCGCCCGCCCCTTTGCGCCGCGTCGGCCTCGAATTCGCCTGGCGCATCACCCAGGACATCAAACTCTTCAATCGATATCTGTCCGATGCCGGTCAGCTGCCGTCGCTGGCAAAATCAGCTGGGCACTCGGCGCGGGCCCTGGCGCAAGTCAGCAAGCGCGACGTGGCCGCTCCGCAGGCGCGGTTTTCACAAGATCGGCTGACACTTTTTGGTGATCACACAAGCGCTGCGCTCGAAGAGGCGCGTGCCGCCCTGACCGAGTATGACAGCCAGACGGGCAATATGACCGTCGAAATCCGCGGCGACTGTCGCGGGGACCTACGCCTCATCGGCTTCTTGCTCATCGCGCAACAGCGCGCCTTTGATGCCGGAAGACAATTCGTTGTGTTGAGCAACGATCCTGGCTGGCGGGCGCTTTTGACGCTGAACGGCCTTAACCTCTCATCAGCCGAGATCCGGAGTGAATACACGACGGTCTCGCCACAGCAGTACAGAGACGCTACGGCGTCGCGCGCATAAGGAAGGAAACGACCGTGACCATGCATCATCGCCGTCGCGCAGCAATTGGCGCCCTCATGCTAACCAGTGTGTTTCTCGCCGCGTGCGAGAGCAAGGAAGAGCAAGCCGCGCGGTTTGCCGAAAGCGGCCAAGCCTATTTGGCCGAAGGCGACCTCGAGCGGGCAGACCTTCAGTTCAACAATGCGCTGTTCAAAGACGGGCAGAACATCATCGCGCTGCGCGGGGCCGCCGAAGTGGCTGGCGAGCGGGACCAGCTGGGCCGTCAGGGCCGCATGCTGATGCGGTTGCTCGATGTCTTGCCAGACGATGTTGAGGCCAACGCCACCGTCGCGCGCCTCTCTTTGTTGAGCGGTGATGCCGACCAAGCCCGTTTCCACGCCGAACAGGCGCTCGCTTTGGCGCCGGAGAACATCGAGGCCCTGACGATCCTCGGCTCCGTCCAGGTCCTGGAGAACAGTATCGAAGAAGCGCGCGGGACGCTGCAGCGCGCGCTCGATCTGGATCCGGAAAACGCTGAAATCTACAGTCTGATCGCGGCGACCAGCATCCGCGAAGACAATTACGAAGACGCCATCACCACGATCGATCGGGGTATTCGCAATGCCGAAAATCCTGAGACGCTGCTTTTAGTGAAACTGGTTCTGGCTGAACGGTACCGCACCACGGAAGAGGTGCTCGCCATCTTTGATCAGCTTATCGATCTCGCCCCAGACAATGGGGCGTATCGCGAGCAATTGGGCAATTATCATTTGTCGCTCGGCAATCCGTCGGCTGCCCGCGAGAGTTTCGAGGCCGCCCTACCCCTGATCGAGCAAAAGCAAACCGTCATGGGTCGGATCGTGGCGATTGACCGCGAGCAAAATGGTGTCGCGTCTGCGGAAGAAACGCTCAAAGGGTATCTGGCAGAATATGGCCAAGAGAACGAGGAGCTCATTTTCGCGCTGGCCACCTTCCTGTGCCAAACAGAACAGATCGATCGTTGCCGGGCAGAGTATGAAACCCTCGCTGACAACGAAGACCTCACCACGGACCAGAAGATTCGCGCCCTGAACGGTGTTGCCGATGTGGCGCTGGCCCAGCGCGATTTGGCAACAGCCGCGTCTTCTGTCGAAGAGATCTTGGCGATTGACGAGACCAATGGCCCCGCGCTGGTGACACGCGGCCAGCTCTTGCTTCTCGATGGTAAGGCGGACGAAGCCGTCGAAGTCTTCCGCGAAGCGCTCGCCAGCCAACCCGATAATGCCGAGGGCCTGGTGTACCTTGCCCTCGCCTATGAACGTCAAGGGCAAATTTCGTTCGCAGACGCACAGTTCGCGCGCGCGATCGATCAGGTTGGATATGAAAAACCTGTTGTCGATCAGTTCCGCGCCTTTCTTCTGCGGCAAGGCGAGCGCGAGCGCGCGTCAGATCTCCTCAGTCGTTATTTGCGGGAAAACCCTGGCGATGCGGGCGCGGCCCTCGACCAAGCGAAAATAGCGTTGCAGCAACAACGCTATGATGAAAGCATCGAGATGGCGGGGCAGCTGTTCAGCTCGGGCGAGTTTGGCGGCGATGCTAGGGTTTTGGCCGCACAGGCGCATCTCGCTGAGCGCCGCTTTGCTGATGCCCTGGTCCTTCTTGATCCTCTGTACTCAAACAACCCATCGAGCCGTCAGATCTTCTCCTTGCGCGCTCAAGCCCTGAACGGCCTTGGCCGCCAGGAGCAAGTGGCGGGCGAATTGTATCAGCGCATCGAGAATGGTGAGCCGACCAGTGCTGACTACGCGCTTTATGGGGACGTCCTTCGTGCGCAGGGTGAGTTCGCAGAGGCGATTGAAATGGCGGATCGCGGCATTGCGCTCGAGCCAACGTCGGAAGCTCTTTATATCCTCGGTTATGCCTCTGCCCGCGATTTGGGTGATGCCGACAGGGCAGCGGACTATTTGGAAACGGCAGTCGAGGAGGCCTCAACCAATGTTCAGGCACGCACGCTGATCGCGAATGATCTTCTGGTTAGCGGCGAGCGTGACGCGGCCCTCGAAGTGCTGCGCACAATCCAAGCCGATAACGCATTGTCGCCCCTGACCGCGAACAACCTCGCCTCGCTCCTACTGGAGAAAGGCGATGCGGATGCGGAAGCGCTCGAAATTGCCGAGAACCTCAGTGGGACAGAAAACCCGTATTTCGCGGATACGCTGGGGCTTGCTTATCTGCGTGCAGGCAATTTGAGCGAAGCGGATCGGTATACCGCCATCGCCGCTGATGGCCTGCCGGAGAATTCGGATGTGCTGTTCCACCGTGGTCAGGTGTTGGCCGCAATGGAGGACACCGAAGCCGCACGGGACCTGTTCACTCGTGCTCGCGAGCTGCATTCGGAAGACAACACCGTGCCGCTGGCAGACATCGAGGCGGCTTTGGGCGCGCTTTGACGAAGCGAATTGTCCACACATTGCATCGTAAGGGGGCTCAGCTTATTGGCGACGATCCGGCTTTCGACAAGCCGGTCGGCGTAACCTAGGTCCAGCATGTACGAAGCGCACTTCAACCTGTCGCGAAAACCGTTCGCCAGCCATCCCGAACCCGAAATGATGTATTGGGGCGAGGGTCACAAAATGGCGCGGACCATGCTCGTCTATGGGCTGACAGCGACCAACGGCATTGTGGTGATCACCGGTGAGATTGGAAGCGGCAAGACCACCCTCCTCACGCATCTGATCAGCCAAGACAAAAGCGGGCATATTCTGGGCCGACTGAACGGCGCCGTTGGCCTGGACAATGATGTGCCCGCCTGGGTTCTTTATGGCTTCGGCATGGAATCCAGCGGCGTCTCACGCACCATGAGCCTGGACCGGTTGCGTGGCTTCTTAGAACAAGCCCAGGCAAAGCGGCGCAAAGCGGTTTTGTTCATCGATGAAGCCCAGCTTTTGTCTGAAGGCGTGATCGAAGAGCTGCGCCTTCTGTCCGATATGCAGATCCAGGGGCAGCCGGTTTTGCAGCTGGTCATGTTGGGCCAGCCGGAGCTCGCCAAGATCCTGAACCAGCCTGCACTGTTGCAATTCCGTCAACGGATCGTTTCGCACTACCATTTGAAGGCGTTCAACGCGCAAGAGACGCGTGACTATGTTCTGGCGCGCCTGAAAAAGGCCGGGGGCGATCCCGCAGTCATCACCGAAGACGCTCTTTTACAGATTTATCGACGGACAGATGGCGTGCCGCGCCGGATCAATATTCTCTGCGATACGGCCTTTGTTTACGCCTATGCGCAAGGGGATGAACGCGTCGATGCGGACGTCCTAAGCAAAGTGATCGAGGACCGGAGCCAACATGGGCTGCTCGAAATCAACTAGGCGGCCATTGTGATTTTTTTGATCACGCTCGCCCTGTCGATCAGCGGGGTGATGGCGCTGTTATTTGCAGCCATGTTTGCGGCGGAAATCTTCGCTGCGTTCCGCGGCAAGACCCCACACCCCCCTCCTGAAAACAGTAGTTTTGGGTCCGAAATGATTGGCGTCATCGTCCCGGCCCATAACGAAGCGGGCACGATCGGACAGCTCTTGTCTGATTTGAGTGACCAACTCCCCCTCTCCCGCGTGCTCGTGGTGGCGGATAATTGTCAGGATGAAACAGCGGCCATCGGCCGTCGGCTGGGGGCGTGTGTTACAGAGCGCCAGGACGAAACCAACCGCGGCAAAGGCTATGCCCTCGCCCACGGCATGGATGTGTGGGCGGAGGACCCGCCGAAGTTCATTCTGTTTTTGGACGCGGATTGCCGCATTGCCCTTGGCTTTGTCGAAACCATCGCTTTGAGGGTCCTCGCGCAGAACCGGCCCGTTCAGGCGAAATACCTGATGGAGCCCCATCCCAATGCCATAGCCGCACAGTCGGTCAGCGCCTTTGCGTGGTACACGATCAATGCCTTACGCCAGATGGGTCTGTCGCGTTTTGGCCTGCCCGTGCGCCTCAACGGCACCGGCATGGCCTTGCCCTGGCGAGACGCGGCCGCACTGCCCCTCGCCCATGCCCATTTGGTGGAAGACATGATGATGGGGATCGATTTGGCGCTGTCGGGCCGCGGCGCTGTGTTCGAGCCTGACGCCGTTGTGACATCGACCTTCCCGCCAAATGAGGCAGCAGAGATCACCCAACGCCAGCGGTGGGAAGGCGGTCAGCGCTCTTTGTTCCGTGAACGGGCGATCGATCTGCTCAAGCGCAGCGTGTCGGAGCCGCGATTTGCGCTCATTGCGCTCGATTTAGGGATCCCGCCCCTCACCCGCTTCCTCGCCGTCTTAGGCTTCGGCGCAATTATCAGTTTCGCTTGGTGGGGTTTTGCCGGGCCTGCTTTGCCTGCGTTCCTTTGGACCATTTCCGTGGCCCTGCTTGGCGCCGGATTGACGGCTGCCTTTTGGCTTTATCGCCAGCAACGCGCTGGGCCGATCACCCCGCGCGCCCTCCTCGCTTTTTTCTTGATGAAGGCAAAGCTGATCAGCGCGGGTCGGGCTGAGGGTTGGGTCCGGACAGGACGCGACCACGACGCGCCTGCGGGCTAATCAGCCAAGGCGACGCCAAAGCGGAGTGTCCATTTCGTCGATAAAGGCGGCGTGGGCGGCCTTCTCTTCTGGCGTGAGCAATACGGGTCGCGGTTTGTCGCGGGTCAGCCTGGGTTGCGGCGCCTCTTCCTCCGCACCAAAGCCCCCCTTGCCGGCAAAGGCAAAGCCGCCCTGGGCACCGCCGGTCAACTCGATATAGACCTCAGCGAGGAGCCGCGCGTCCAGCAGCGCCCCGTGTCCATCCCGCTCACGCTGGGTCGTATCGATAGCGAAACGAGAACAAAGGGCATCGAGCGACGCCGGTGACCCGGGAAATCTCTTCCGCGCAATTTTCACCGTGTCGATCACGTCGCATGCAAGGCGCGTCAGGCCCGCCTTTTCGAGCTCATATTGGACGAAGCCCATATCGAACGGCGCATTGTGCGCGATCAGCGTAGACTCACCGACAAACTCGCAGAACGCCTGACCAATCGTCGGGTCGCGAAAGACCGGCTTGTCGAGAAGAAAATCCCCGGAAATCTTGTGCACGCGATACGCTTCCTCCGGCATATCGCGCTCAGGATTGATATAGACGTGGAAGGTGCGCCCCGTGAGCGCACCATTAACCATTTCGACCGCCCCGATTTCCACCAATCGGTGGCCTTCTTGAGGGCTTAAGCCGGTCGTTTCCGTATCGAAAATAATATGCCGCATCACGGGAATTAACCGTGATTTGCGGTCCGCTGCGAGCCATGTTTTTCGCGTAATTCGCGCATAATGCGGGCGACTTGCTCCCGCGCATCGTCTTTTCCGCGATGGGTTTCGACGACAAAATCCGCTCGACTACGTTTGTGCTCATCAGGCAATTGGCGACCAACAATCGCCGCATATTTCTCGGCGGTCATGCCAGGCCGGTCGAGCACCCGGCTTTTCCGGACTTCTTCCGGTGCCGAAACGACCACCACCACATCGAAGGCTTCGGCACCTTCACCTTCGTAGAGAAGGGGGATGTCGCACAGCACCATTTCAACGCCCGCGTCGCGCATCGATTTCACGAAATGGGCGCGGTCTTCGGCGACGAGGGGGTGAACGATCGCCTCAATCGCGCTGAGTAGGTTCGCGTCTTCCAACACGGCCTTTGATAGCTGGGTGCGATCGATGCCGCCGGCTTCGGAACGCGCGCCAGGCACCAAGTCGAGCAAAGGCGACACGGCAGCACCACCTGGGGCGTAAAGCCGGTGCACAGCTGCATCTGCGTCCCAAATCGGCACACCGCCCTCGGCGAAGAGCTGCGCCGTCGCCGATTTGCCCATGCCAATGCCGCCAGTGAGCCCGATCACGATCATGCGGATGGCGTAATGCTTCTTTCGAGAAAGGCAATCGCCTCAGCGGAATCTTCTGGGCGATGCCCGAACCAAGCCGCGAAGGAGGGGACCGCTTGATGCACCAGCATGGGTACGCCGCCCACTGCGCTCAGCCCTTTGTCGTGGGCGGCGCGGAGCAGCGCTGTTTCGAGGGGGGTCGTCACGATATCAATGACCCGTGCGGCGTCGGGCAGGGCATGAATGTCGATCTCGAGGGCAGGTTGGCCCTTCATCCCCAAACTCGTTGCATTCACCAGCACGTTGATATCGTCGAGGCCCTCGCTCCGCGCCGCCCAGTCGATCACGACGGCCGGATCAAAGCGCGCCGCCAAGGCGTCCGCACGGTCGCGGCTGCGATTGGCGATTTCTATCCGGCCCGCGCCAAGGTCGCGCAAGGCAACAACAATCGCCGGCGCCGCCCCGCCAGCGCCGAGCACGCGCGCTTTAAAACCAGGGGAGGGACAGCCGACCTGCTGCAGCGATTGGGCAAAGCCGTAGGCATCCGTATTGTCCGCATGGATACCATCTTCGCGGAAGACCAACAAATTGGCTGCCCCGATTTGTCGAGCTGTATCACTGACATGATCAGCGAGGGCGAGGGCATCGCCTTTGAACGGGATGGTCACGTTCAGCCCCAGCCAGCCCTCTGCGCGCAGCTGGTGGACGATTTGGCGAAATCGGTCGGGGCTCTCCCCATCAATCGCCGTATATTCAGCATCGAGACCATAGGCTTCGATCCATCGCCCGTGCAGCTTTGGCGATAGGCTATGGCCAATAGGGTGCCCGATGACGCCTGCTCGCATGGTCACCACGGCAAGGCGCCTCGAGCCCGCAATTCCGTGAGGAGAGGCAGAAGGGAAAGACCGAGGATGGTAAAATAGTCACCATCGATTGCGCTGAAGAGGCGGACGCCCCGGCCCTCCAATTCATACGCACCCACGGTTCCCAACACGCGTTCGCCCACGCTCTCGAGGTAGGCATCGATTTCATCGCGCCGACATTCTCGCATCGTCAGTGTGGCGGATGATTGATGCCGCCAAACGATCTCACCAGCTTTGGCCAGCACAAGGCCGCCGCGCAAATAATGGGATTTGCCCACCATTGCGTGCAGCCGCTCCGCCGCCTCAACGATGGATGTCGGCTTGTCATAAAGCTGGCCATCGAATTCGAGCACTTGGTCACCGCCGATGACCAGGGCATCCAGCGGCGCGTCGACCGCGAGCGCTTTTGCCTCGGCGAGGATCAATGCGACCTCGGATGGGGTTCTCCCCGCTGAGAGTTCCCGCTTTTTAATGACAGCCTCATCGACATCGCTGCCCACAGCCTCAAAGCTGATGCCAGCGCCAGATAAGAGGGCGCGGCGCGAGGGGCTTTTTGAGGCGAGGATGAGCGGGGTCATGTGTCCACCGTGGTGCCGCCACGGCGCGCCGAGAGAAGGGTGAGAATTTTCGCCGCCGTTTCTTCGACCGACTTTTTGGTGACGTCGATCATCGGCCAGCCATTCGCCACGAAGTATCGCTTTGCCTGGGTCATTTCTTCCCGCACGCGGTTCTCGTCAGAATAATCTTGGCTCGTATGATCGGCAGCGAGGTTGGCAAGGCGCGCCGCGCGGATTTGAGACAATCGCTGTGGCGAAGCGGTGAGGCCGACAACCAGCGGCTTACGCAATCGCGTCAATTCCTCAGGGGGCGCCCTGTCCGGCACCAGCGGCACGTTCGCCGCCTTCACGCCGCGGTGCGCGAGATACATGCATGTCGGGGTTTTCGAGGTGCGGCTGACGCCCACCAGCACGACTTCAGCGGACTCAAGATCCCATGTCAGCTGTCCATCATCATGGGCGAGGGTATAGTCGATGGCATTGATGCGCCGGAAATACTCCTCATCCAGGTCATACTGCGCGCCCGCCCTCATGGTCTGTTCAAGCCCAAGATAGTTCGCAAACGCATTGAGAAGGGGATCCAGAACCGGGATCGCTGGCACTTGCAGCTCCGCGCACTTCACTTCCAAGCGTCGCCGCATGCCGGGGTCGACAATGGTGAACATCACCAGCCCCGGTGCCTGTTCGATCCGTGCGAGAACTTTATCGAGCTGCGTATGGCTGCGCACCAATGACGCTACATGCTCTAAAGGTTTGGCGTTTTCGAAGCGGGCCGCCGTCGATTTGAGCACCGTGCTGAGGGTTTCGCCGGTGCTATCGGATACGAGATGAACGTGAAACCACGTTGTCGCCTTTTGCGGCGGCCGTGCTGGCACGGAGTCGCTCACTTGCCCATATCCTTCCGCGGTGGTGCCGTTCCGTCGCCTGCGCCTTGTGGGTTTGTCAAGAAACCCCCACGGCCATCCCAAGTCATACCGGCAAAACGTTTTCCAAACGCGGCAACGGTGAACAACTTCTTAATAGGGCGAGTCACTTTCGAAATGATCCACGGTATGGCTAAACGACCTCGGCACCGAACCGGTGTGAGCACTATGTGCGTAACTGTGGGGATACGGTGGAAAACGGCAAATTCGACACGTTGTCCCCATTTTCCACCGCTATAAGAGTCCTACCAACATATTAAGAAGGGATAGGTTTTGCCCGAAGCGCCAGTTGACCGTTCATTTCTCCGTGTGCTCGGCGGGGAAGCGATTTCACCTCCACCCATCTGGTTCATGCGGCAGGCGGGGCGCTACCTTCCAGAATACCGAGCGCTTCGTGCGGAAGCAGGGTCATTCCTCGATCTTTGTTATAATCCCGATTTTGCAACGGAAGTCACGCTTCAGCCCATTCGGCGGTTCGATCTGGATGCGGCCATCCTTTTTGCCGACATCTTGTTGATCCCGCACGCGCTGGGGCAAAAGCTGTGGTTTGAACCGGGCGAGGGGCCAAAGCTCGAGCCGACCTTTTCGCCCGATATGCTCGATGCCTTTGCGGCAGCGGATATCGATCAAACCCTGGCGCCGATTCATGAGACGGTCTCGCAGGTCCGCGCGGCTCTTCCAAAAGAGAAAGCCCTCATCGGCTTTGCGGGGGCCCCTTGGACCGTCGCGACATACATGCTGGCCGGCGGGAGTACCAAGGACCCATCAGCCCTCCGCACGGCCGCCTATGAGGATCCTGCAGCGTTCGATGCGCTGATTGGCCAACTCGTGGACGCGACCGCGCACTACCTCATTCGCCAAGCCGAGGCGGGCGCCGATGCGCTCCAAATTTTCGACAGCTGGGCGACGGGCCTGCCGGAGGCGTTCTTCGATCGATACTGCGTGGCCCCCGTGATCGACATCGCCAAGCGGGTACATGAAGCGGTCGGCCCCATCCCCATTATCGGGTTCCCGCGGGGTGCCGGACCAGCTTATCCGAAGGTGGCGCAAAGCGATGAGATCGCGGCAGTCTCGATCGACACGGGGATGCCCTGGGCTTTCGCGCGGGAGACCTTGAGCCCTCACGGTGCCGTGCAAGGCGGTCTTGATCCGCTTCTCGTGGTGCAGGGCGGCCAGCCTATGCTGGATGCGGCAAGCGCACTGCTTGAAACGTTCGATGGCGCGCCGTTCATTTTCAATCTCGGCCATGGTTTCACACCCCAAACCCCGCCGGAAAACGTTGCCGCACTGGTCGAGCACATCCGAGCACGGTAGGGCTGAGAGATGGTTGCGCTGCTTTATCCTTGGGTGAAGGCCCTACATCTTCTAGCGGTGATCGCGCTTTATTGCGGGCTGATGTATTTGCCGCGGCTCTTCGTGAATCACTTCCAAGCGGAGAAGGGCGGGGAGGCCGATACCATGCTGAGCGGCATGGAACGGCGCTTGTTCAAAGGGATCTGTAACCCGTCCCTCGTGGCGGTTTGGGTTTTGGGCTTGGTGTTGATCGGGATGATGCCGGCTTATGCGGCGCAGCCCTGGTTCATCATAAAATTCATTGCCGTTATCGCAGTCTCTGGGATTCACGGATTTTACGGCAAGGCGGTGAAGCAGTTCTCCGCCGGTGAAAGGCCGCGCACCGAGAAATTCTGGCGCATCATGAATGAGGTGCCGTTTTTATTGCTCGTCCTCATCGTCGTGATGGTGATTGTGAAACCGTTTCTTTGATTTGGTGTCGGGATTGACCGGCGGCTAATTCCGGCCTACGAGAGGAGTGCTGATAGTCATCAGTCCTTCCCTCCCTCTTGCGTTTGTGCGTCCCCACCGTTTCGGGTTGATAGCTCAATCTGCACCACAGCATTTCTTGCGATGAATTTACCAGATCAGATCACCCTTGATGAGCTCAAGGAAAAGACGCCCCAAGACCTTGTGTCCTTTGCCGAGGAGGTCGGGGTCGAAAACGCGTCGGCGCTGCGGAAGCAGGACCTTTTGTTCGCCACGCTGAAGGAGCTGGCAGAGGAAGATGTCGAGATCATCGGCTCGGGTGTGTTGGAAATTTTGCCCGACGGCTTTGGCTTTCTCCGATCACCAGACGCGAACTATCTCGCGGGCCCTGACGACATTTATTGCTCGCCGCAGCAGATCCGGAAATTCACGCTGAAAACCGGCGATACGGTTTCGGGCGAGATTCGCAGCCCGAAAGACGGTGAGCGCTACTTTGCGCTAACCAAAGTCAATACGATCAATTTCGAAACGCCGGACAATGCGCGCCATAAGGTGCACTTTGATAACCTGACCCCGCTTTACCCTGAGCAACGCCTGAAAATGGAATTGGTCGGGAAAGAGGGCAAAGACCTTTCTGCTCGCGTGATTGATATCGTGGCGCCGATCGGGAAAGGCCAACGCTGCTTGATCGTGGCGCCGCCGCGGACGGGTAAAACGGTTCTTTTGCAGAATATTGCGCACGCCATCACGTCCAATCACCCT
>CAYFHK010000080.1:0-12202 GCA_964342585.1 uncultured Caulobacterales bacterium
TGCACGTGCACCAGTCGATCTGGAAGGGTGGCCAGCCAGTGTTTGCGGGTGATCGGTATGCCGATCTTTCTGAAACCTGCCTCCACTATATCGGCGGCATTATCAAACACGCCCGCGCGATCAACGCGTTCTCGAACGCCTCAACCAACAGCTATAAGCGTTTGGTTCCGGGCTTCGAAGCACCGATCATGCTGGCCTATTCGGCACGCAACCGGTCCGCATCGATCCGTATTCCATGGGTCGCTTCACCGAAAGCCAAGCGTCTCGAAACGCGCTTCCCGGATCCGGCGGGCAACCCGTATCTCACCTTCGCGGCGCTCTTGATGGCAGGCCTCGACGGCATTGAGAACCGGATCGACCCAGGCGATGCGATGGACAAAGACCTTTACGATCTGTCCCCGGCTGAGCAGCAAGGCATCCCAACGGTTTGTGCCTCGCTCGAGGAAGCCCTGGCGGCACTCGATGCCGACCGTGAGTTCCTGAAGAAGGGCAATGTCTTCTCGGACGATCAGATCGACGCCTATATCGAGCTGAAGCACGAGGAAGTGGTGCGCTACAACACGACGCCGCACCCGGTCGAATACGACATGTACTATTCCGTGTAACAGCGGTTCCAGCACTGATAAGAAAGGCCGGACCTTCGGGTCCGGCCTTTTTGTTTGAGAGTTTTTCTAGTGATCGTGGGGGTGAGCTGTGAAGATTTTCATTTTCGTGGGACATCCATCATCCACCGGCCTGTCAACGGCTATGGCCGATGCCTATGCGGCGGCAGCGCAGGCTGAGGGTGCCGAGGTGCGGCGGCAAAACTTGGCCGAAATGGATTTTGATCCCAATCTGCAGGAAGGCTATCGCGCGCGCATGGAGCTGGAACCGTGCCTGGAAGAATGGCGCGAGAACATTCTGTGGGCAAACCACCTTGCCTGGTTCTACCCGATATGGTGGGGCGGCATGCCGGCGAAAATGAAGGGCGTTCTCGACCGCGCGTTTTTGCCGGGCTTCGCCATGACCTATCACGAAAAAGATCCGTTCTGGGACCGGCTCTTGAAAGGACGCAGCGCCGAGGTTTTTCACACCGCGCACTCTCCCGCCTTCTGGGAGAGATGGGTTTATGGTCGCCCCGCGGCGAAACAGGTGCGCAAATTGGTTTTGGAATTTGCAGGTATTCAGCCAGTCACCATTCGCCATTTCGGCAGCACACGGAACCTGAAACCAGCCAAAGCGAAACAGTGGGTCGCCGCCGCCGAAAAGGCGGGCGCGAAACAAGCAAGCCGTCAGAAAAAGACGTAGCCCAGCGGCCTAGGCGGCCGCCGCAGTTACCACGCGGTTTCGGCCGCTCTCTTTCGCGCTGTAGAGCGCTTCGTCAGCGCGCTTCAACATCGCTTGCGGCGTATCATCTGGGTTTTGAAGATCGGCACACCCAATCCCGATGCTCACCGTGACCGGCACCTCTCGACCATCCTCAAGGGCAACGGGCCGATCAGCAATTTCTGCCCGTAAGCGTTCCGCCACAGTTTCCGCCGAGCGTTGATCGGTGTCTGGCATCACGACGACGAATTCTTCCCCGCCATAACGGCAGGCAAGGTCAATACCGCGCACGGACAAGTTTAAGCGATGGGCGATCTCTTTGAGCACTTCGTCGCCAACATCGTGCCCAAGCGTGTCGTTGACCTTCTTAAAGTGATCGACATCGAGCACCATTACGGACAATGCACGCGCACTTTGGAAGCTCTCCTGGAAGTGACGGGCAAGCTGTGAACCGAGATAGCGGCGGTTGTAAAGCTTCGTCAGCGGATCGGTCACCGCCATTTCCAAGCTCTCATGCACCGAATTCCGGAGATGTTCGATATAGAGTTTCCGGCGCAGCTGCGTTTTCACGCGTGCTGCCATCTCTTGGCTATCGATCGGACGCATCAAATAGTCGTTCACACCGATATCGAGGGCACGGACGAGCCGGCGCATATCGCTGTCGCGCGAAATCGCAAGAAGGGGCAACAGGCGCGAGCCCTCAAATGATCTGATGGCAGAGCAAAGCCGCAGCGGGTCATAGCTCTCAAGCGAGAGGTCGATCATGATCAAATCTGGCAGGTCATCGCGAAGACGCTCCAGCCCGGCCCGCACATCTGTTTCGAACGTGAAGGAGACGTGCCCGGGCAGCCCCTCAGCATCGTCGGAAAGACCATCGATGAAGACATCGTCAGTCATCACCAAAACACGGCGCGGGGTTGTGTCGTCTTCGACAAGACTGATCTCAGAGATCGCCCCCAGCTCAGCGCCCTTGGCGTGGCGATGGCGCAACTCGTCGGTCATTTGCTTCAACCGCGCGAGGCTGCGTACGCGAGCAAATAGCGCCACATCTTGCACGGGCTTGGTAAGGAAGTCGTCGGCGCCGGCCTTCAGCCCCGCCAACCGATCAGCCTGCTGATCCAGGGCCGTGACCATGACCACAGGAATATGACACGTGATCGGATCGTCTTTCAGAATTCGGCAGGTCTCGAACCCGTCGAGCCCTGGCATCATGACATCCAATAAAATAATATCGGGCTGTTGTGACTTGGCGATATCAATCGCCTCCTGCCCGGAAAGGGCTGTCACCACCTCAAAATATTCCGCCCGGAGCTTTGCCTCGAGCAGTTTGACGTTCGGCGCCAAATCATCGACCACCAGCACGCGTGCCGTCATGGTATCCTCGCAATGATCGCGGCTATCAAAGCCTGAAACGTCACCCTACTTCAGATATCTTTTTACTTTCTCAAGAAACACCGGAACAGAGATCGGTTTGGCGATATAATCTTCGCAACCGCCCTGACGGATCCGTTCCTCATCGGATTTCATGGCGAAAGCCGTCACCGCGATCACAGGGATTTTGGCGATATCTGCGTCCGCTTTGATTTCGCGCGTGACATCCAGCCCTGACTTTTCGGGCAATTGGATGTCCATGAGGATCAGGTCAGGGTGATGCGCACGGGCGAGCGCGAGGGCGTCATTCCCGTTATCGGCCTGAAGAATGCGATAGCCCTGCACATCGAGCAGATCATGAAACAGCTTCATGTTCAGCTCGTTGTCCTCGACGATCAGCACCGTCTTTTGGCCAGGATTTTCGCGTTCGGATTGCGTCATCATCTCTGCTACGACGGCAGTCGTCATACCCTCTGGTCCCATCTGTCCGGGACGGGTCGACACAAGAACGACCCCTCGGTTCACCCGGGCCGCCCTGTCATCGGGGTTTTAAGTTAATTGCAGGTTGATCGAAATTGACCGTTGCGCAAGCCCCTATGCCCTCGACACTGTGCCGAGATTGCACCGAAGTCACAGTCGGCCCCAACACCAAGGCGTGCCCCGCCTGCGGCAGCGCCCGTCTCATCAGCCATGAGGAGCTGACCACCCTTTCGATTGCCCATGTCGATTGCGACGCTTTTTTCGCCGCGGTGGAAAAGCGCGACGACCCCAGCCTTGCTGATTCGCCGGTGATTGTGGGCGGCGGGCAGCGCGGCGTGGTGGCCACCTGCTGCTATATTGCCCGGGCTTACGGCATTCGCTCGGCCATGCCGATGTTCAAGGCGTTGGCCCTCTGTCCTCAGGCCGTGGTCGTGAAACCGCGGTTCGAGGCCTATCGCGAGGCTGCTCACCACATTCGCGCCGCGATGGATCGCCTGACCCCGCTGGTGCAGCCCCTATCCATCGACGAGGCCTATCTTGATTTGACAGGGACCGAACGTCTGCACGGCCATCCGCCGGCAGCGGTGTTAGCGGCATTGGCGAACGACATTGAAGAGCGCGTGGGCATCACGATTTCGGTCGGGCTCAGCCACAATAAACTCTTGGCCAAGATCGCCTCGGACCTCGACAAGCCCCGCGGCTTTGCCGTGATCGGTGAGGCAGAAGCCGAGGGATTCCTTGCGCCCCATCCGCCCAGTTTTCTGCCCGGAGTCGGGCCGGCCTTCGGCAAAAAGCTGACGGGCGACGGGTTCACGACGCTCGGCCATCTGCAGCGCGCTGCACCGCGCGATCTCATGAACCGTTATGGCGAGTGGGGCCTTCGGCTGCACGCCCTCTCTCGCGGCATCGATGCGCGGCCGATCCGGCCCGAACGCGACACCAAGAGCGTTTCGGGCGAAACGACGTTTTCGGAGGATATCCGCGCCCGCGAGGCCCTTGAGGAAAAGCTCTACGCCATGGCGCAAAAGGTGGCGCGCCGGGCAAAAGAAAAACAGCTTTGCGGCCGTGTGGTCACGTTGAAGCTGAAAACGGCAGACTTCCGCAGCTTCACCCGTCGCGTCACGCTGGCGCATCACACAAATCTGGGCACGGTAATTTTTGATGAAGGCCGAAAGCTGTTGCACGCCGAAGTGCCGACGCCAAAGTCGCACGAGCCCTACCGCCTTATCGGCATTGGCATCTCAGACTTGGCGCCCCAAGAAGTGATGGGAGCGGATTTTCTTTTCCCGGAGGCGCATCGGCGGCTCGAAGCGCGGGAGACAGCCATCGATGCCTTGCGCGCGAAGTTCGGTGACACGGCTGTCGGTACCTTCCGTGATATGACAATGATCAGACGCGATTGACTAAGAACCAGAATGGAGACGTTTCATGACCACGATTGAAGACCGTTTGAAGGCGGCGGGGCATACCCTGCCTGAACCGGCCAAACCCGTTGCCTCCTACGTGCCTTTCCGTATTGCCGGGAACATGTTGTTTATTTCTGGCCAGGTGTCGATGGACGAAAATGGCGTGATCACGGGGTGCCTTGGCAAGACCATGGATCTTGAGGCGGGTATGCAAGCGGCAGAGCGATGCGGTCTCATGCTCCTCGCCCAAGCCAAAGCCGCGTGCGAGGGGGATCTCAGCCGCCTTGGCGACTGCGTGAAGCTTGGCGGATTTGTGGCGTGTACGCCTGACTTCCAAGATCAGCCGAAGGTGATCAACGGTGCCTCAGACCTAATGGTTACCGCGATGGGTGATGCCGGGCGCCATGCCCGCGCGGCTGTCGGCGTTCCCGCCCTGCCCCTGGGCGCCG
Source organism: uncultured Caulobacterales bacterium (assembly GCA_964342585.1). Lineage (GTDB taxonomy): Bacteria > Pseudomonadota > Alphaproteobacteria > Caulobacterales > Parvularculaceae > Parvularcula. Next base: position 5,012 of record CAYFHK010000080.1, read on the forward strand.
CTGTCGAGGTGGATGCGATCTTCACCCTGAAGTAGCCGGATCACTTCGCGCGCGGCGATGCCCGAAGCGTCGCCCGCCCCGATCAATCCTGGCAAGAGGCGGCGGAAGGCGGAAAGCTGTTTCCGCCGCACTTCCTCATCCATGAAGAGCCGGCAGAGATCGGCCGAGAGCTGTTCGGGCGTGCAATCCTGCTGCAACCGCTCAGGAATGACCATCTCATTGGCATAATTGTTCAGTATGCTTACATATGGTGTGACGAGCACCTGCTTCGCCCAAAAAGCCGTCAACGCATCAACGCGATAGGCCACCACCATGGGCGTTTCGGTGATCGCGAGCTCCGTCGTCACGGTGCCGGAGGCGGCGAGTGCCGCGTCCGCTGCAGCAAAAGCATCAAAGCGCCCCGCCGCGTCCACAATGACGGGATCGAAGGACCAGTTGGCGACTTGGGCAGTTACGAAATCGCGCACCGCGGGCGCCACGGCGATAGCGACCTTCAGCCCGGGGACTTTGGCCATGGTCTGCTTTGCCGCCTCGGCGAAGGGAGTGAGCAGCCGGGTGACTTCACCTTTCCGGCTGCCCGGCAATAAAATGAGGAGCGGCGCGTTGCCCAAATTGTGCTGTTCACGGAAAGCTTGCCCAGAGCGCGGCGTGGCGGCGACTTGCTCGAAGTTCGGGTTACCAACGAAGACCGCCTCAACGCCGACCCTCTCAAAAAAGGGCGGCTCAAATGGCAAAAGGGTGAGCACAAGGTCGAAGTGGTCGCGCACGAAGTCGACACGCTCAGGGCGGGAGGCCCAAACTTGGGGCGCCGCAAATTTCACGATCTTCGTTTGCGGCGCGCGCTGACGTATGCGCTTTGCCGCCAGCCGAGAGAAGGACCAGCCATCAACGAATACGGCCACATCGACGGATTGCTCCGCACAGATCGCGGCCATCTCGCGCGAGCGCGCCCAAGCCGCAGGCAGGACTTTCGCGACATCGGTAAAGCCCATGACAGAGAATTGGCTAGTGTCGAAGGCGCTTTCAAAGCCCTCCGCAGCCATCAACGGGCCGCCACAGCCAATCAATTCCGCGTGCGCCCCCTGTTCTCGCAATGACCGGATCAATGAGGCCCCAAGCGCATCGGCCGAAGGTTCGACCGCCGCCAGCATCAGCTTTGGCGTCGTCTCGGCCACGCCTACACTTCTCCCGGCGAAAAACCGTAGACGAATAGCCCGGCGGCATCCGCGGCAGCGATAACGCCATCGCGATCCACCACCAGCGCACCATCCGCTTCCACCGCCACACCGGCAAGGCCCGCCTGATCGGCCAGCTCGATTGTACGTACACCGATTGTCGGCAGATCAACCCGTCGCTCTTGCGTGGGCTTTGGCCGTTTGACGAGCACACCGCGGCGCGGCGCTTCATCGCCAGGATCGAACCCTTTCAGCTCTTGCGGTAGCGCGGCGACACGTTCGAGCATCGCGTCTGTCCCCTCCGCCGCCTCGACCGCGAGCACGAAGCCATTGCGCACAATGGCGCCCTGCCCCACATCGAACGGCCCGATCGCTTCAACGAGCGCCGCAGCTTTTTTGATGTCTGCTAGGTCAATATCCGTGGGCGACACATTGCCCATGGCGCCTTTCGGCGCGTGCAGGGCCGAGACCACCTCTTCCACGCCGATGACGATGAAACCTTCCGCGTCAAAGGTCTCAACCAAGATGTCGAGCAACGCGCCATCCCCCTGCCGTGCGGCTTTCACGACCTTTGGCAGGAGAGCCGCGCCACGCCAATCGGGGCGGAGGCCTGCGAAATTGGGCCGACGCACCTGCCCCGCCATCACCACGGCGTCGCATTCCGTCGCCTTCAGAATACGGAGGATTTTACCAACCTCTGCGAGGCCGCAATCATCGCCAGGAAAATCGTTGAGCGCCTCATCGGCATAGCCAGCAAGCCGGATCACGTGAAAAGCCGCCCCCTGCGCCATGCAGCTGCGCGCCAGCGTAAGCGGCAGCGCACCGCCGCCCGCGACGATCCCGACCTTTTGCCAGCGCCGCATCGGCCTTTCCCCTCAGCGCGCCGGCAGACAGAGCGGCCGATCTGCCTCCGCGCGCATGAAATCGATGATCAGCATCGCCTCAGGACTGTTGGCAAAGCGGGCGCTTGCATCTTCGAGCCGCTCTTTCAGCGTGCCCTCTTCGGCAAACAAAAGGCGATAGGCGGCGCGGATTTCGTGGATGGTCTCACGGGACATACCGCGACGCTTCATGCCGACAATGTTAAGGCCTTCCAATCGTGCGTGATTCCCAAACGCGGACCCGTAAGGAATAACGTCCGTCGTTAGAATACCGCCGCCCCCCAAAAAGGCATAAGGACCCACACGGCAGAATTGGTGAATGGCGCAAAGCCCGCCGAGAAAGACGTAGGAGCCAATCTCAATATGCCCGCCCAGCGTCGCATTATTGGCGAAGATCACGTGATCGCCCACCGTACAGTCATGCGCAACATGGGCACCGACCATGAAGAGGCAATTCGAACCCACATGCGTGGTGCCATGCCCTTGCACCGTACCAGGATGCATTGTGACATGTTCACGGATCTGATTATTCTCGCCGACAATCAGCGTTGTCGGCTCGCCTTTATAACCATTATGCTGCGGCTGTGCGCCCAAAACGGCAAACGGATAGATGACCGTGCCCGCGCCGACTTCCGTATGCCCCATTACCACCGCATGCGGATGGAGTTTGACGCCCGCCTTTAAGACGACATTAGCGCCAACATGCGCATAGGGACCGATCTCGACATCATCGGCGATCGTCGCGCCATCTTCGATGATGGCTGTGGGGTGGACGGCCATTACGCGCTCCCTTTGGGCTCAGTCAGCATGGCGGCGAAGCTGGCCTCGGCGGCGACTTTGCCATCGACCATCGCTTTCGCTTCATATTTCCAGACCGGTGGGCGGCGCCCCGCGACGGAAACGTGGATGCGCAATTGATCACCAGGGATCACCGGGCGGCGGAAGCGCGCTTTATCGACCCCCATGAAGAGGACGATTTTGTTCTCCGTATCAATATCATCGGCATACGCCGTATAGGCAGCGGCGGCTTGCGCCATGGCCTCGATAATTAAGACGCCCGGCATCACTGCCATTTCAGGAAAGTGCCCCTCAAAGAACGGCTCATTAACGGTGACGTTTTTGATGCCCACCGCACCCTGATCTTTCGTCACCTCGACGATGCGATCGACCATCAACATGGGATAACGGTGCGGCAACAGCTTTTTCAGCGTCGCCAGATCGATGTCGGGCAGAAATTCCTTGGGCGTGTCGCTCATCCCTTTGCGCCTTTCTTTGCCAGGCGGGCCAGCGCCGCCACCTCTTTCATCCAGTCGCGCGCCGGTTTTGCAGGAATGCCGCCCCAGCGTTCGCCCGCGGGCACGTCGCGCATCAGGCCGGATTTCGCGCTGATGACCGCGCCGGCGCCGATCGTCAAGTGATCCGCCATACCTGCCTGCCCGCCAATCAACACCCCATCGCCAATGATGCAGGAGCCCGAAACGCCCGTTTGCGACGCGATGAGGACATGCGCGCCTATCCGGCAATTGTGGGCAATCTGAACGAGGTTGTCGATCTTGGTGCCCTCGCCGATGATCGTATCGCTGAGGGCGCCGCGGTCTATGGTGGTGTTGGCGCCGATATCCACGCGCGCGCCGATGCGCACTGCACCCAATTGGGGGATCCATTCCGCGCCGCTGGGCCCTGCGACATAGCCAAAGCCTGCCTCACCGATTTTCACGCCGGCTGCGATCCGGCAATCCTCACCGAGGGTTGCATGGCTGATCACGCAATGAGGCCCGATGCGCGCGCCCGCGCCGATGATGACGCCTGGCCCGATCACCGCGTAGGGGCCGATCACGGCATTCTCTTCGATCTCAGCACCAGGCGAAATCACCGCGGTCGCGTCGATGTGGGCCGTTTTGGCGATTTGCGCCGGCGGCAGGTCGGGCGCCGCCACTTCGCTCAAGCTTTGGTGCAGCCGACTCGCGAGCCGCGCAAAGGCGAGCCGCGGTTTCTCGGTGAGGGCGATGGCTGTCTGGGAGAACTGTTCGCGCACCGCGTCTTCGAGCAGAGGCGGCACGAAAATGAGTGCTGGCGCTGCCCCCTCACCCCCAGCCCGCAACGACTTCTCATCTTCGGCGAAGGTCGCCGCCCCGGTGCCTGACGTATCGAGCGGGGCCACATGGGTGACAGAGGACGCCGCATCAGCGGCATGGATCAAGTCGGCACCGCCAGCACGCGCCGCATCCGCCAAAGCGAGCGGCGCGGACGTCGCAAAAAAGCGCGGATCGGGACGAAAGCCGGTGGTGAGCGGATCAGTGTTGGTCATGGCCCTCCGGTTTAGGCCGCTGCGCCGGTGGCGGCTACAGGAAAGCCCCTAAACGCAAAAATGGCCCGGCATCGCCGAGCCATTTTCATTCAGTTCACCAGCGGGGCATCAGCCCCACGCCTTAGCGATTACGCTGTGCTTGCTCGGCTTGCGCCAGGAGGTCGACTTTTTCGACCTTCACGCGCTTCACTTTGCGGTCGAGCGCTTTGACGATCTCGTCCGTGATATCCATGTCGTCATCGGCGTAAATCACAGCACTGCGCTCGAGCAGCACAGTGGCTTTCCGCTTGTCGAGAATGTCTTTGACGACGGGCTGGAGGTGCTCGTTCAGCTCATTCAGCGCCTTGCCTTGCGCTTGGGCGATCTCAGCTTTCTTGATCTGCTCAAGCCGACCGACATTTTGCGCCTTCACGACCAGCGCCTGATAGCGCTTGCCGAAGTCTTCTTTGCTGAGCTGGTCTTGCGCAGCTTGCAGCTGCTTGCCTTCGGCTTCGACCTTTTGGCCCTCAGCCTGGATGCTGGTTTCAGCGTCTTTGGCCAGCTCGGCCAGTTGTTCGTTGATCGACTGGCCTGCCTTCGAGGTGGCCATCAGTTTCGCCTGATCAATGAAAAGGACGACGGGTGCGTTTTGCGCCAAGGCCGCGCCGGGCGCGACCAACAAGAACACCGCGATCAATCCTGCGGAAAAGCGTTTCATCATACTCATCTTCCTTGCCCCAATACCTGATCTTTTCACGTTGTGCGCCGCCGGTGCAACAGCATCGGGAAATGCAATTTCGGCGCCGCCCCTATCGAGCCAGCGTTGTAACATTCCTGCGACGCGCGGTCCGTTAAACTTTCGTGACGCGCTAGAACTGGCTGCCCGCGCTGAAGCGGAAGACCTGCTCCTCGTCATACTCCTCGCGCATGATCGCTTCGGAAATATCGATCTGAACAGGCCCGAAGGGCGAGCGCCAATTGATCGAGACACCTGCAGTCACGCGAATTGAGAGATCATCCTGCACGGGCGCATCGAAAATCCCATCGCGATCGATGTCAACAAAAGCAGACTCAACATCATTCAGGAGCTTATTGCTGTCATCGACCAAGCCGACGGTGCCGAAGTCGCTGAAGAGCGACGCCTGGATGCCATAATCTTCAGGTAGGGGAAGCGGCAATCGAATCTCCGCCGTGCCGATGGCAAAAGCCTTCGCACCGATTGCCTGCCCAAACCCCGTGTTTGCATCGAAATATCGCGGGCCGACACCAGCCACATCGAACCCACGGAAGCCGCGGTTGCCGCCTTTAAAGAAGCGGTCATTGATGCGGACATCATCTCCACTGAAGCCGTCAATATAACCAAGATCGAATTTGAGCGCGCCGACGAGCTCATAAGGGAGCGGTTTGTAGTATGCGCCACGGGCTGTTGACCGAACGTATTGAACATCGCCGCCAAGCCCAGCAAGGGATTGGCCAAGGTCAACGCGCCACCCACGGCTCGGCAGGAGTGGGTCGTTGCGATAGTCGAAAGATAAGTTGTAGCCGATCTGCGAGGTCAAGAATTTGCCGCGGCTTTGGCAAGACGGATCGAGCTGGTTGGCGATGAGATCACACGCCTGGTTGGTCGTCAGCCGCCGGAAGCCAGCCGCGTCTGGTGGGCCGAGAACGAAGACTCCGTCATCGAGATCGGTGCCCTCAACTGGCATTAACCCTGGCAGAAAGAGTTCGGCTGGGTCTTGGCCAGGAGCAACAACAGCACTGCCCGCACGGTCAAAAACCACGTCTTCTTTTCTCAGCTGATAGGACAGCCCGAGGAAGCCGAACTCTGAAACGGGGAAACCGAAATTGGTGCCAAAGCCGATCGAGTCGGAGACGAAGCCCGCTTCGATAAAGTCCGTGCGGTTGGCAAAGGCGGTAAAGCCCGCCCGCAACCGCCGGCCCAGGAAGTAGGGCTCGGTGAAGGAGATGCGCGCGCGATTGGTGCGCTGCGACGCCTGCAAATCGAGCAGAAGGTACTGCCCCTTACCCAGCAGGTTCCGCTGCTCGACCTGGAAGTTGATGATGAAGTTATCGGCCGACGACACCCCGGCGCCGATTTGGAACGAGCCCGTGGATTGCTCCGTCACCGCCACATCCAGCATTGTACGATCCGGCGCAGACCCAGGCTGCTCGGTGATCTCCACATCGGCGAAATAGCCCAGGCCGCGGATGCGGCGCTCTGACCGGTCCACCAGAACGCGGTTGAAGGCATCGCCTTCGACAAGGCGCATTTCGCGGCGGATCACGCGGTCGAGGGTTTGCGTGTTACCGCGCACATTGATCCGCTCGACATAGACGCGCGGGCCCTCATTCACCTCGAACAGGATATCGACTGTCTGCGTTTCCGGGTTCCGCATCAGACGCGGACGCACCTCGACGAACGCATAGCCGCCAATGCCCGTCGCATAGGTGATGGATTCCTCAGCGCTTTCGATCAGCTCGGAGTTGAACTGGACCCCGGGTTTGATCGGGATGACCGATTCAAGGGTCTCGCCCGGCACCTTCGCCAAGGTGGTTTTTACATCGACCTTGCCGAATTTGTATTTCGGCCCCTCATCCACGGTGAAGGTGATGAAGAAGTTTCGGCGGTCAGGCGTCAGCTCGGCGACGGCAGAGATGACGGAAAAGTCCGCATAGCCCTGCTTCGTATAGTATTCGCGCAGGAGCTGACGGTCATATTCCAGGCGATCTGGGTCGTAATTGTCGTTCGACTCGAAGAGGTCGTACCAGCGGCTTTCAGCGGTCAGCACCGCATCGCGCAACTCGCTGTCAGAGAACTCTTCGTTCCCAATGAAGTTGATCTTTGCGA
>CAYFHK010000081.1:0-12065 GCA_964342585.1 uncultured Caulobacterales bacterium
GGAATGGTCTTCGTTCAATGTCATTTCGTCCTCCAATTGGCCCAGCAGATGTGGGGCGGAATGTGGGACGACTTAGATACCCAAGCCAGAAATCGCTTTGATAACAATGGCTTGAGGCGAGTGGCTGGCGGACAGGAAGGGATTCGAACCCTCGAGACGGGACAAACCGCCTACTCCCTTAGCAGGGGAGCGCCTTCGACCACTCGGCCACCTGTCCACCGTCCAGAAACCAGCGTTTTATAAGGAAGGCAAGGGCATTGCCGGCCATTTTTGCTTCTGCGGAAATTTACCGATGCGGCTGATGGCCCGACTCCCGGTCACCGTTGCGGTGTGATAGACCCTGCCTATTCCGCCGATAGAAGACGACGTTATGGATCTGGCCGAACTTCAAAACAGTGCAGATGTGCCTGTGAGTGTCGATGAGACACGAGGGGCCATTGGGGCAGGCGAACGCTTGCGCCTTGCCGCTTTGCGCGAAACCGGCCTTCTCGACACACCGGCTGAAGAGATTTTTGACCGCTATGTGCGCATTGCGAGCGCGATCACGGGGGCGCCAACGGCGCTCATCTCATTGGTTGATAGCGACCGGCAATGGTTCAAGGCAAAGGTTGGCCTTGGCGATGTTTGCGAGACGCCGCGCGGTGTGGCGTTTTGTGCCCACGCTATTCAGCAATCGGATTTGTATGTCGTAGAAAATGCGACTGCTGATGTGCGTTTTGCTGATAACCCGCTCGTGACCGGGGAGCCGCATATCCGCTTTTACGCTGGGGTGCCACTCGAGCTCACCACGGGGGAACGCCTCGGCACGCTTTGTGTCATCGATTATGCACCCCGAACACTCAACGATGGGCAGGCGGATGCGTTGTGCGACCTGGGCCACATTCTCGTACGCGAGATCGAGACGCGCCTCGTGGCCGAACGCTCGGTGAGCCTCGCAGAGCAATACCACGCGGAAAAAGAGCACGCGGAGCAATTGGCATCGGACATTCGATTGGTGAATCGCGAGTTGAATCACCGAATGGGCAATCTCTTTGCGCAAGTTTCCGGGCTCGTATCGATGGCAGCGCGGGAGACCGATGATCGGCGCAGCATGGTGACGGCAGTCCGCGAGCGCGTGATGGCGCTGAAATCTGTCAGTGATCTGTTGATGCGTGAGGAGTGGCAAGCGGTGCCAATACGCGAAATCGTCGAGACCGTTCTGTCGCCAATGCGGCCGCAGGGAATCGACGCATCTCGGATTGTCATTGTGGGGCCGCAGGTAAAATTGTCAGACCGCGGCGCACTGAATATGGCGCTTATCTTGGGTGAGCTTGGCGCCAACGCGCTTCGGCACGGGGCCCTCTCACAGCCATCGGGCACCGTCCATTTAAGTTGGCAGCGATCTGGCGAGACATTTGAGCTGCTTTGGTGTGAAAAATGTGACGTGGCGGCTCAGCCGAAATCCAGTTCCGGTCAGGGATTTGGATCGGTTTTGCTCTCGCGCATCGCGCCAGCGGGCCTCAAGGGCGAGGCCGATGTTCAGTTTACCGATATTGGCATGGAATATCGGCTGACCGCAAAACTCGATCACGTGGAAGAAGGCGACGCGGTGGTTGCCACCTGAAGGCAACGGCCACCGCACCGCCTTAAACATCAGTCCATCGTCAAAACGACTTTGCCCTTCACTTCGCGGTTCATCAGTGCCGTGAGGGCTTTTGCGCCTTCTTCAAGGGGATAATGCGCTGTGACGCGTGGCTTAAGCTTGCCTTCGCCGATCATCTGCATGATTTCTTTCATGTTCTGAGCGTTCGCGGCCGGATCGCGCCGGACAGCCGCCCCCCAGAAGACACCGACGATCTGACAGCTCTTCAGCAGCGTAAGGTTTAAGGGCAGGGCAGGAATGCCGGCGGGGAAACCGACAACCAAGAACCTGCCCTCCCATGCGATCGCGCGGAGCGCCGGTTCGGCGTAATTCCCGCCGACAGCGTCATAGATCACATCCGCGCCGTCACCGCCGCACGCGTCTTTAAACTTCGCAGAGAGCTCTTTTTGCGCGTCTCGGCCTTCGAGGTCGCGCGGATAAATCACCGTTTCATCCGCACCCAACTCTTTGCAGAATTGCGCTTTGTCCTCGGAAGAGACGGCAGCGACGACCTTCGCGCCCATGGCTTTGCCAAGCTCAATCGCGGCCGAGCCAACGCCGCCCGCTGCGCCAAGGATCAAGAGCGTCTCGCCCGATTTCAGGTAAGCGCGGTCCTTCAGCGCGTAATAGCTCGTCCCATAGGTCATAGCGAAGCCGGCCGCTTGATCAAACGGTAGATCATCAGGGATCGGCATGACCGCGCCCGCATCGCACCGGCCATGGGTGGCGTAGGCGCCGTGTGCACCCAATGTTGCAGCCACGCGCTGGCCCACCTTCACATTCGTCACGCCTTCGCCAACGGCTTCGATCACGCCGGCCACTTCGTTGCCGGGCGCAAAGGGGCGGGGCGGCTTGAACTGATAGAGGTCGCGGATGATCAGCGTATCTGGAAAATTCACCCCCGCGGCCTTGATCGCCAGCACCACTTGGCCCGGATCGGGCGTTGGGTTTTCCATCTCGATGAGTTCTAGGGTTTCGGGTCCACCCGGGGCTGTTGACATTAACGCTTTCATAATCGGCGCTTCCTTCTTGCTCTGCCGCCCGACACTAGGCAGGTTTCGCCGAAGGGCAATCCAGGGAAACGTGATCGATGAAAGACTCTGCAGCGCAGCGTAATTATGTGCTTGGGCTTCTCACGCTTGTTTACGCGTTCAATTTCGTCGACCGGCAGATCCTTGGCATCCTCGGCCCTGGCATCATCGCGGATCTAGAGATCAACGATAGTCAATTTGGCTTGCTCACCGGATTCGTCTTCGCCCTGTTCTATACGGTTGTCGGCCTGCCCATCGCGTGGGCGGCGGATCGGTTCAACCGGATCACCATCGTCTCGATCTCACTGGCGGTGTGGAGTGGGTTCACCGCCTTATCCGGCTTCGTGGTCAGCTTCTGGCAATTGGCGCTCGCCCGCGTCGGTGTGGCCGTTGGCGAGGCCGGCGGCAGCCCGCCTAGCCATGCTGTTCTCTCCGACTTGTTCAAAGACTCAGAGCGTGGACGGAGCCTGGGGATCTACTCTCTGGGCATTCCCTTCGGCTACATGCTCGCCTTTTTCTCGACGGCCGCGCTGGCGGGAGCTGACTCAATCCCCTGGCGCACGACATTGATTGTGCTGGGTATTCCTGGGGTGATCGTCGCGGTGATCCTCAAGCTCACGGTCAAAGACCCTGTGCGGGGGTCGCAAGAGGTGACAAAGACCGAGCCCCTGCCGTTCAAACAAGCGCTGACCAAGCTGCTTCGCATCAAATCGTATTGGGCGATGTGCCTGGGGATCTCCTTCGCGAGCTTCGGCGGTTATGCCATCGCGACCTATTCGGTGATCTACATCACGCGCGCCTTCCCGGAGGTCGATGTGCGACAGATCCTCGTCGCGCTCGGCTTCATCAACGGGCTTGCCTATGCGGGCGGGGTCTATGTCGGCGGCTATTTGGCAGACCGCGGCGCCGGGCATTCTGTGGGGTCTTATGCCCTGTCACCGATACTGGGCCTGGTGATCGGCGTGCCCGCCATCATGCTCGGCTTCCTGTCCGACAGCTATTGGTTCTTCATGGCGATGGTGTCGCTTTTTGTCTTCTTCACCGGCTTTTACCTCGGGCCATCATTTTCTGTGGCCCAAAGTCTGGCACCGCCTGAGGTGCGTGCGACTTCGAGTGCGGTGTTCTTCTTTGTCCTTAACATGATCGCGCTTGGCGGCGGCCCGACCTTTGTTGGCTGGCTCTCGACCACGCTCACGCCAAGCTATGGGGCGCTCGATGCGCTAAGATACGCGCAGATTTCTCTGATTGTGCCCTATATCTTGTCGGTGGTGGCGTTTGGTTTTGCCGTGAAATGGCTTCCTGGCGATTGGCGCGGCGGCGCGAAAGACACTGCGGCGCGAAAGACACTGCGGCGCCTGAAGGGGGCCTATGGAAGGGCGTCATCTTGCCGTTCCTTAAGGGTGCTGAGGCGGCCAAGCGTTGAAAGCTTCCTATGCTGGTACAACATTAAGGTGCCGCGCATAGGATGATGATGACATCGTTGATGCGCTTTACCCCAAAGGGTGCGCTCAAGGGCGAGGTGCCCTTTGCAAAACTGCCTGAAGAGGAGTTTTTATGTCGGAAGACAACCTGACATACCCGGTCCTGCCGCTGCGCGAGATCGTGGTTTTTCCGCACATGGTTGTGCCATTGTTCGTGGGCCGGGAGAAATCCGTGCGCGCCCTCGAAGTCGTGATGCAGGCCGATCGTGAGATCCTGCTGGTCGCGCAAAAAGATGCGAGCGACGACAACCCCGGCGAAGACGATATCTATCGCGTCGGCGTTGTGGCCAAAGTACTGCAATTGCTGAAGCTTCCCGATGGCACCGTGAAAGTGCTGGTCGAAGGCGGTGAGCGCGCGAAAATCGACTCCTTCGTCGACAATGACGAATATTTTGAAGCGACGGCCGAGATCCTCGATGAGGCCCTTGGCGAAGAGGCCGAAGTCGAGGCGCTCGTGCGTTCCGTGAATGCGCAATTCGAAGCCTATGTGAAGCTCAACAAGCGCGTGAGCCCTGAGGTGATCGTGTCGATCGGCCAGATCGACGACCCTTCGAAGCTCGCGGACACCGTCGCGTCGCATCTCAATCTGAAGATCGCTGACAAGCAAGAACTGCTTGAGATCGCCCATGTGGCAGAGCGCCTTGAGGCCGTTTATGGCTTCATGGAAGGCGAGATGTCCGTTCTCCAGGTCGAGAAAAAGATCCGTGGGCGTGTCAAACGCCAAATGGAGAAGACCCAGCGTGAGTACTATTTAAATGAGCAGATGAAAGCCATTCAGAAGGAGCTCGGCGAGGGCGAAGACGGCCGCGACGAGATCACTGAGATCGAAGAGCGCATCGAAAAGGTCAAGCTTTCGAAAGAAGCCAAGCAAAAGGCCATCGCGGAGCTGAAAAAGCTGCGCCAGATGTCGCCCATGTCGGCTGAATCGACGGTGGTTCGGAACTATCTCGACTGGCTCTTGTCCTTGCCGTGGAGCAATAAGGGCAAGCTGAAGATCGATCTCGAGAAAGCGCAAAGCCAGCTCGATCACGATCACTACGGCCTCGATAAAGTCAAAGAACGGATCATCGAGTATTTGGCCGTGCAGAAACGGACCAACAAACTCAAAGGCCCGATCTTATGCCTTGTCGGCCCGCCGGGCGTGGGGAAAACTTCGCTGGGTAAGTCTGTTGCTGAAGCGACCGGTCGCGAATTCGTCCGTATGTCACTTGGTGGCGTGCGCGATGAGGCGGAAATCCGTGGACACCGCCGGACCTATATCGGCTCGATGCCTGGCAAGATCATCCAGTCGATGAAAAAGGTGAAGAAGAGCAATCCGCTGATCCTTCTCGATGAAATCGACAAGATGGGGCAGGATTTCCGTGGCGATCCGTCATCGGCCCTTCTCGAGGTGTTGGATCCGGCGCAGAACGATACGTTCTCGGATCACTATCTCGAAGTCGATTACGATCTGTCTGACGTGATGTTCGTGACCACCGCGAACTCGCTGAACATGCCGCAGCCCTTGCTGGATCGGATGGAGATCATTCGCATCCCTGGCTACACGGAAGATGAAAAAGTCGAGATCGCACGGCGCCACTTGATCCCGAAACAGGTCGAAAACCACGGCCTGAAGAAGGACGAGTTTGTGGTCACCGATGAGGGTCTCTTAGCGCTTATCCGTCTTTACACGCGTGAAGCCGGTGTGCGGAACCTTGAGCGTGAACTTGCGAACTTGGCCCGCAAAGCGGTTCGGAAGCTTGAGCAAGAAGACATTGAGAGCGTGACGGTGATCCCGGACAATCTCGATGACTTCGCAGGCGTGCCGAAATATCGCTACGGCGAGGTTGAGGGCGATGACATTGTCGGTGTTGTAACAGGTCTCGCTTGGACAGGCGTTGGCGGTGACATCCTCAAGATCGAGGCCGTGTCGATGCCCGGCAAAGGCCGGGTGACCCCAACGGGCAACTTGAAGGACGTGATGAAGGAAAGCGTGTCGGCGGCAGTCTCTTATGTCCGCAGCCGGGCGATCGAATTTGGGATCAAACCCACGGTATTCGATAAGCGCGACATCCACATTCACGTGCCAGAGGGCGCCACGCCGAAGGATGGTCCGTCCGCGGGTGTCGCAATGGCAACAGCCATTGTCTCCATGCTGACGGGGACGCCGATCCGCAAGGATATCGCCATGACTGGCGAGATCTCCCTACGCGGACGGGTCTTGGCCATCGGCGGGTTGAAAGAGAAACTGCTCGCAGCGCTCCGCGCTGGCGTGAAGACCGTGTTGATCCCGGAAGAAAACGCGAAGGATCTCGCGGATGTGCCGGACAATGTGAAAAACGCGCTGGAGATCATCCCCGTCGAGCATGTGGATGACGTCCTGAAGCATGCGCTTACCGGGCCGCTCACGCCGATTGAGTGGGATGAGGCAGCTGAAGAATTGGCAGCCAAAGCCCGCGCCGAGCAGGCGAAGACGGAAGAGCCGGGGTCTGTGGTCACTCACTGATCCGTATGCGTCAACACTAGAGAGAAAGGCCGCCTTCGGGCGGCCTTTTTTCTTGGTCGGCTCGCTGCCCCTTGTCATTGACGCGTAAGCGAAGCTGAGCAACATCGGCGCGGCACATGACTGGCGCGATCGGGAAGGGCACTTCCGGGGAGTGTGCAAGCGAAACCGCCGCGCGCCTGGGCATCCACACCGACTATTCCGGAAGGAGCCTGTCATGTCCTCGCCATCTCCACGCACCGTCGCGTTCCTGCTTTTTCCAAACGTCACGCAGCTAGACCTCACCGGGCCGGCGCAGATCCTCTCTCGTCTTCCGAACACCAAAATCGAATTGGTGGCGAAGGATCGATCGCCCGTGCCCACCGATAGTGGGTTCCCGCTGCATCCCACGGCGATATTCGACGACGTCAAAAGCGCGGAAATACTATGCGTACCCGGCGGGTTTGGGGTGATCGAGGCGATGCAGGACGCCGCCACCCGCGACTGGGTAAGGGCGATCGGCGCCGATGCAGCGTGGGTCACCTCCGTGTGCACCGGGGCGCTCGTCCTTGGCGCGGCAGGGCTGCTCAAAGGGTATCGCGCAACGACGCACTGGGCCTCCCACGATCAGCTTGGCTTTTTCGGCGCGATCCCTGTGCACGAGCGCGTGGTCATCGATCAAAACCGGGTGACAGGGGGTGGGGTCACGTCTGGCATTGATTTTGGGTTGGTCCTCGTGCGCGAATTGGAGAGCGAGGCGGTGGCGAAATTTATTCAGCTCTCGGTCGAATATGATCCGGCCCCGCCCTTTGACTGCGGGACGCCTGAAAAAGCGCCAGCAGATGTCCTCGCATGATATCATGCGCAGGTCGAAAAGCATGCGCCCGGTCGTCGCGAACAGGTGCGGGAAGTCGCGACGCATTTAGGCTTCACGCCCACCGACCAGGCATAGGATTTACGACAGCGTTGGCGACGCTTCGTTCGACGAATCCGCCACGGCCTCGAGTGGCCTTAAAGCTTGCTTGTCTTCGTGAGACTGCCCCTTCGGGATCACGCTCAACCGCGCATCGGATTCCAAGATCACCCATTGGGCATCGCTGACCCCTGCCAGGCCATTTCGGCGCAGCGCGGCGCGGATCTCGCTCTTAGTGACGCGCTCATCGAGCATTGCCTGACGCCGGAATTCTCCGTTCTCGACAAGCAGCCGCGGCTCGGCTTTGACGAGCCCCGAGACAAGCTCTGACCGCGGCATAATGGCCGTGAGCATCCATTGCACGCCGAAGAGGACAGCGATGGCAAGGCTCGCCTCCGCGATGGTGACGTCGCGCAGGATGACGGCTGATCCGACGATGGAGCCCAGCGCAACGGTGACCACCCAGTCAAAATTGTTCATTTGGGAGGTGGAGCGTTTCCCTGCGAGGCGCACAAAGACGACCACCACTGCATACATCACGGGGGCCGTGATCAGAATCCGAAGAAGGCCATCCCATCCATCGAAGAAAATCGAGCCCATAATGCGCTCCTCACCGCGACAGTCCGTCACCAGAAAACCAATGAGGCTTGGAAACGTTCCGGGCGCATTGCACCCGCGATCTTAGCGGCGAGACGCGATCCGGCCGGGCTGTTCCATCAGTAGCCGATGCGCCAAATAATCTGGGTTCGCATCGATAAGGCCATCGGCGATGAAGGGGGCCTCTGACAGATGGGCGAGGGCCATGCCAGCCTCGAAGGCGGCGGTCAGCGCAGCGCCCACGCGGCGGGACGTATCGAATTTGGTGATGATGCAGCGGCGCACGCCGATATCGTAAAACGCCTGCACCCAATCTGTGTGCTCACCCACATCGCCAGAGGCAGGGATGACCAGCACCGGCTCCGCCCCAATGACTTCACGGAAGGCACGCATCGCAGCGATATCCGCGCTGGCGAAGGGGCTGACGCCAGGCGTGTCGAGTACAACTTGCTCGCGCGGCCGCTCTTGCTTCATGATTTGCGCAAGGTGATTCGGATCTTCGACCGGCCAAAACCGCGTATCCAGCGCTTCGGCATAGGTGGTCATTTGCTCGACAGCGCCCGCCCGGCCAATATCCGCGCTCATAAAGGCGACGCGGCCCCCTTGTGAGGCAGCGCGTGCTGCGAGCTTTGCCGCGCTCGAGGTTTTTCCTGCGCCGGTTTGTCCGACCAGCATGATCGGCGCATCGGCGGAAACGGCGAGCGGCGCAAAGCGCATGACCCCGCCAAAGGCATAGGCGAGACGTTCGGTCTCGCCGCGCTCACCTGCATGGCGGGCTTCAGCCACCAATGCCTCGATCATCCGCGGGCTGATGGCGTGATGCGCCAGCAATGCGGTGTAATGCTGGATCAGCGGATCTGCGTTTTCGGCGGAGCGATCGAGATTTCTGTTAAAATCGCCACGCAAAGAGGAAAGAGCGCCGCGCCCGGCCCCTTTCTCCACACGATCAGAGATGGTTTCGCTATCAAGACCCTTGCCCTCAGGCCCCCGAACATCTTGGCCACCACCAATCGAGGGGGCGGCAGGGGGCTGTTGGCCACTTGCGCGACTGAACAATCCACCGCGCCCGGCAGAGTTTCCGCCACCTTCGCCTTTAAACAGCGGCGTGCCTTTTTTGATGCCACGCATTTCGACGGTGCCGTCAGGGTGCCGACGCGTGGACAGGATCACCGCGTCGTCACCTAGCGCTTTACGCATTGCGCGTTTGGCCTCGTCAACCGAGGCCGCGGTGAAGGTCTGATAACTCATGAATAGAGATGCATGCCCTCAAGGTTGCTGCGCAGCATAACGAGTCCCCCTTCCTCCAGCAAACCTCATACCGGTTTTCTCGACGATTAAGTCAAAAAAAACCGCCCCATCCGTGAGGCGGTTCTTTCATCCTTAACGAAAAGACACCGATTAGCGGTATTGCTGGACCCGCGTCGCCCGCAAGCCTTGCATGCCGTACCGATCAATTGCGCGCTCCCACGACGCAAATTCTTCAGCCGTTAGGCTGTAGCGTTCGCACGCGCTTTCGAGACTGAGAAGGCCGCCGCGAACGGCAGACACCACCTCAGCTTTGCGCCGGATAACCCAGCGCTTTGTTGTGGGGGGCGGCAGATCGGCGATGGTCAACGCCGTGCCGTCTGGCCCAATTACATAAGGTTCCCGGTTCCCAGCCGGAGACTGACTTGCGAAGACACCCGCCATACTCAAAACGCAACTCCAAGGTTTGTTTCGCTTGAGGATGTTCTAGCAGGCGCTTTTGAAAAAACGGCTAAATGCAATGGTTAATAAAGACGGACTAAATTTGGAAAAAACATGAATTGATCTCGGTATGAGACTTCTTTTGTATCGTTTTGGACGGATTTGCCGTTTTCCGGCGTAACTTTAGACCGGATGTGCCAGTTTCACTTTTCGTTCGGAAACGGCCTGACGCGCGCCTTGACGTTCCTCGTCACCGGAGCCATGGCACTTTTTTTACCGTGACCGGAGGCCTTCATGCATACCTATCGTACCCACACCTGCGGAGCGCTGCGCAAGGACGATGTGGGCACGCAGGTCCGCCTCTCGGGCTGGGTGCACCGCAAACGGGACCATGGCGGCCTTCTCTTTATTGATCTGCGTGACCATTACGGGCTGACGCAGCTGGTTGTCGAACCCGACGCGACCTTCTTTGCGGATGTTGAGGCCGTGCGCGCCGAAAGCGTGATTCGGGTCGAGGGCGAGGTCATCGCGCGTGACGCTGATGTGGTGAACCCCAACCTCCCGACCGGTGAGGTTGAGATCCGGCTTTCGTCGTTCGAAGTGATGTCCCCCGCTGGGGATCTACCGTTGCCGGTCTTCGGCGAGCCGGAATATCCCGGCGATATTCGCCTGACCTACCGTTATCTCGACCTTCGCCGTGAGGGGATGCAGCGGAAGATGAAGCTGCGCTCGGCGATCGTTCGGCAGCTTCGCCATGGGATGGAAGGCATCGGGTTCACCGAATACCAAACGCCGATCCTCACCGCGTCGAGCCCCGAGGGCGCGCGCGACTTCCTGGTGCCCTCGCGCCTGCATCCGGGGAAGTTCTTCGCGCTGCCGCAGGCGCCGCAAATCTTCAAACAGCTGATCATGGTGTCTGGCTATGATCGGTATTTCCAAATCGCGCCCTGTTTCCGTGATGAGGATGCGCGGGCGGACCGCTCGGCAGGCGAATTCTACCAACTCGACCTCGAGATGAGCTTCGTCGAGCAAGAGGATGTGTTCGCGGCCACTGGCCCCGTGATCCACGATGTCTTCAAATTGTTCGCGGGCGAGGGGAAAACCGTTGACCCGGTCGACAGCTGGCCACGCATTCCGTATGCAGAATCCTTGCTCAAATATGGCTCTGACAAGCCGGATCTGCGCGTTGATCCGCGGCTCGACATGCAAGTCGTCACCGAGCATTTCAAAGGCTCGGGCTTCAAAATCTTCGCCAACATGGCGGAAGATCCTGAAAGGCAGATCCGCGCCATCCCAGCGCCAGGCGGCGGCTCCCGCGCCTTCTGTGACCGGATGAATTCATGGGCCCAAAAAGAGGGGCTGCCGGGCATGGGCTACATCATGTTCAACGATGGCGACGGGCAGGGGCCGATTGCGAAAAATATCGGGCCTGAGCGCACCCACGCCATTCGCGAACAGCTGGGCCTTTCAGCCGGCGATGCGGCCTTCTTCCTCGCAGGGAAGGTAGAGGAGTTCGAAGCGGTCGCCGGGAAGGCGCGCGTGGAGGTCGGCCGAGAGCTTGGCCATCTTGATGAGAACCGCTTTGCTCTCGCATGGATTGTCGACTTCCCGATGTATGAGTGGGATGCGGACAATAAAAAAGTCGAGTTCGGTCATAACCCGTTCTCCATGCCGCAAGGCGGGCTTGCCGCGCTCGAAGCGGCGGACACGGCGGAGAAGCAATTGGCCCTCAAAGCCAACCAATATGATCTCGTGTGCAACGGTTATGAACTCGGATCCGGCGCGATCCGGAACCATTTGCCGGAGATCATGTACAAAGCCTTCGCGCTCGCGGGCTATGGCGCTGAAGTTGTCGAGGACAAATTCGGCGGCATGCTGAATGCGTTCAAATTCGGCGCGCCGCCCCATGGTGGTGCTGCCTTTGGCGTTGATCGGATCGTCATGTTGCTGGCGGATGAAGAAAACATCCGTGAAGTGACGATGTTCCCGCTGACGCAGAATGCCGAGGACTTGATGCTGAACGCCCCGTCAGAGGCATCGCCGGAGCAGCTGAAAGACATTCACATTCGCGTCGCGATGCCCATCACCGAGAAGAAGGCGGGCTGACTCGCGATTTCTTGCTGAGTTGACGGGTTGGCGGGCACCGCGTGATGCCCCAGATAGCGGTTGAGGAACTTCACGAACCGCCCAGGAGGATATGATGCCCGTAACAAGCCGCCTTATCGAATATGACGTCGATGGTGAGACCTTCGAAGGCGTCTTCTACGTCGATGAC
>CAYFHK010000082.1:0-12019 GCA_964342585.1 uncultured Caulobacterales bacterium
AGACCCGGCGCGACGCGATCCGGGCGCTCCGCGGCAAGCTGCGGACGCGCCAGCTCTCGCCGGCCTACGCGATCGAGGTGCAGATCGTCTCGGCCGACCCGGTGAAGGCGGCGCTGATCGCCAACACCATCGCCGACCAGTATGTCGCCGACCAGCTCGAGGCCAAGGTCGACGCCGCGCGGCGCGCAACGACCTGGCTGACCGGCCGGCTGGAGGAGCTCCGCGCCCGCGCCGAGACTTCGGCCGCCAAGGTTCAGGCCTACACCAACGCCAACCAGACCGGCGACAGCCAGGCTGTGGCGATCACCCAGCAGCAGATCGCCCAGCTCAGCGCCGAACTGATCAACGCCCGCGCCGAGGCCGCCCAGGCCCAGGCCAAGCTCGACCAGACCCGGCGCATGGTCGACGATCTCGGCCTCGCCCAGGCGGCGGTGGCGATGACCTCGCCGCTGATCGTGTCGCTCCGCGGCCAGCGCGCCGAGCTGACCCGCCGCCAGGCCGAGCTCGCCAACCGCTACGGCTCGAAGCACCCGTCCATGGTCGAGGTCCGCTCGCAGATCGCCGATGTCGACCGCGCGATCTCCGGCGAGGTGACCCAGATCATGAACGGGCTCGAGGGCGACGTCCGCGTCGCCGAGGCCCGGGTGTCGGCGATGTCCGAGGGCCTCGCCGAGCTCGAGGGCCGCGCCTCCGGCCAGTCCGAGGCCTCGGTCGGCCTCGCCCAGCTCCAGGCCGAGGCTTCGGCCGACCGCAAGCTCTACGAGAACTTCCTCGCCCGGCTGAACGAGACCCGCGAGCAGGAGGGCTTCCAGACCGCCGACAGCCGGGTGATCGAACCGGCGAGCCCGCCCTACGCGCCGTTCATGCCGCGCTCCAAGGTCACCACCGCGCTCGGCGGGATCGCCGGCGGCGCGCTCGGCTTCGCGCTCGTGGTGTTCTTCCGCCTGATGGACCGCTCGGTGCGGAGCCCGGGCGCGGTCAGCGCCCGCACCGGTCTCGCCGTGCTCGCCTCGATCCCGCGGATGTCGCGCCGCCATGTGGGCAAGCGGCTTCTGCGCTACATCGCCCGGCGGCCGAACTCCGAACTGGCCGAGGCGGCGCGCTACTTCCGCAACGCGGTGGTGATGCGCGACAGCGACGTGAAAAGCGTGCTGATCACCTCCGCCCTGCCGGAGGAGGGCAAGATGACCCTGGCGCTCCTCCTCTCCGAGATGACCGCACGGGCCGACAAGTCGGTGCTCCTGATCGACGCCGACTTCCGCCGGCCGAAGATCGGAACGACGCTGGCGATGAAGCCCGAGCACGACCTCGTCTCGGCGCTGACCGGCGCCTGCCGCATCGAAGAGGCGATCCACCGGCCCGACGGCGCCGCCTTCGACGTGATCCCGCTGAAGGTCGGCCAGGCCGACCGGTCGGACCTTCTGGCCCTGCCGCGGATGAAGGCGATGGTGGCGCTTCTCGGCGAGCGCTACGACCTCGTGGTGATCGAGGGCCCGCCGATCCTCGGCGTCGGCGACTTCTCGGTGCTCGGCCGGATCGTCGACACCGCCGTCCTCGGCGTCGAATGGAGTCGCACCTCGCTCGCCGCGGTCGAACGCGCGACGCAATGGCTGGCGGAGCACCATGTCCACGTGCTCGGCGCGGTCCTGAACAAGGTCGACAACCGCCGCGCCGCGAACTACGACCCGGCGGCCCATGGCGGCGACTACGCCGCCATCCAGAAATACTACCTGAACTGACCGATGGCCTACGCGCCGCCAGAATGGGCGGGATCAGCCTATCCCTCTCTTCCGCCACAGCGGCGGGAGAGAGTGCTCCTGCGCTTCGGCAACGCCTGGACGCTCAACTGGCTCCATCTCGACATGGCGTTGATCGCGCTCTGGTTCATCGTCACCGCAGCGCAGTTCCAGTATGATGAGCTTCTGCTTTACCCGCTGGCCCTCTATTTCACGGGTATGTTCTTCTGGCGCAAAGACGTCACTTGGCCGATTTTCCAGCGCGGAGCGCTGCTAATTCTTCTGCCATGCTGGTGGATGGCGTCGGCGATTTGGGCTCCTGATTCCGTCCATGCTTTTCGTTCGGGTTTGCAATCGCTCCTGACAATCCTGATTTGCATGTTCATCGCCGCGCGACTGACCCATCGCCAGCTTCTGGCGATTGTAATCATCGCCATGACCGTCACCGCGCTCCGGTGTTTGCCACGCAGTCTTTGGGATTTTTCCGTGGGGTATCCTTCGCGAGGCGTTCTTGCTCACAAGAACTCGCTCGGCATCATGATGTCCGTGAGCGTTGCGGCGGCGTTGGCGGTGGCGATAGCGCCAGGAGTAAATCGTCTGATGCGTTTGATGGCGCTTGCAGCGGTTCCTTTGTCGCTTTTTCTTATCTTCGCCAGTCAATCGGCGACGGGAATTCTCTTGGCCGTCGGTATGTGCGGCATCATTTTAGCGGCCCGAGTCTATTTGGGTCCAGAAAACAACTTTACGCTATCTCGCTTAATCCTAGCCGCGGCGACGCTAGGAGCGATTTCCGTAGCAATGATCTTTGCCTTTAACTTAATGCAAGAAGATCCAGTCGACCTGGTGTTAGCCGCTGTTGGCAAGGATCGCAGCCTTACCGGCCGGACGGATCTCTGGGCGATTGGTATGGAGCAATTGGCGGAGAATCCTTACTTGGGCGTGGGTCCTGGAGGTTTCTGGAGATATCAGGAATCTGCTCTAGTAAGGCAAATATTCCATGACTATCATTTAATGTGGAGGAGTTCTTTTTTCTTCCACAATTCATGGCTTGAGATCGGTGTTGCGTTTGGTTGGTTCGGAATTATTATGGCGATCGCGGCGACATCTTGGACTCTTATTGTTCTGGCGCGGCGAGCAATCAAGTTCGGTTCCGTTGAGGATTGGACGTTCTTTGCTATAGGGATTGGGATATTGCTTCGTACTTTCGTTGAATCCGATCTTTTCGCTGCCTTCGTCATGCTCCACATGATGTTCTGGTCTGCCGCCCTGATGCGGCATCGCCGTCTACCGTCTCGTTATAGCCCGTCGCCCTCTGTCGCCCCGCTTCTCGAGCGCAATTAAGTTTAGCTTGGCGGTGAGGGTGCCTTCGTTATTCGGATCTCGGACCATGAGAGCGGTACAAGCCGCGGGTCGGTAACTGAAGGGATCCAGTTCCGTCGCCCAAATCCGATCCAGCAACTTCCGCGCGCACTGTCATCAACTCGAATTGGCGTATAGCTCTCTCTAAATGTTTTTTCGATGTAGAGGCTTCGAAGCGTGCCCGCACTCCCCGAAGGAACTGAAGGGTCCGTGGTTACGCAAGGCAAGTTGAATTCGGCCACTAGGTCAGGCTGATGACGCCAAAATGTGGCGGCGTCGAAACTTGCATGGTTGCGCATGCCGATCTTGACAGGGTTTGCGTGCGCCATCTCGACCCAGTTAAGGCCAAGCAAGTCCAAGATTGGCCCTTCGTATGTCAAAGAGATCCCGCCAGCAGGTCCGACGCCTAGCGTTGAACCGGGCGCCACCTCGTTCATCAGGCGGCCGAACGCCATGCCTTGCTCCACGAGGCTGAACTCCTTGAGGAGATCAAAACGCGCCTGCCGCAAGTCGCCATAAGCAATGGCGAGCCAGACCAGCCCTGCCGCAGCGACGCATCCGGCGCGGGTCAATGCCGGGATCCGTGGGCTCAGGTCTGTGACAAGCACTGAAAAGGCGAGCGCGAAGCCCACGGCCAGAAGGGGAGCGATCGGCTGATAGAAGCGCCAGTACGCGAAGTGATCGCCGCCAAGAAGCGCATATCCCGCCAGAACGCCGATAATCGCCGCCGCGCCGATTATCAGGCCGCGCGCGCCTTCAGGGCGGTCTGAGAAATGCCGCCAAAGGGCCCAGACCACACCCGCCGCCCAGAGGGCGAGCAACGCTCCGGCGAGCGGCATCCCGCTCACAAAAGAAAATAGGTACTTGGCCCCATCTGCAAGATCTTGCATCCGATCGGAAGATACCTTTGCGTAAAAGGTATTTGGAACCGGGTATCCAAAGTAGATCAACCGGAAGAGAACCAGACCCGCCGTCGTCGCAACTGTCGCTATTATTGCCGCAATCAGGCCGCGAGGCCATCTCCCCATGAGAAGCGCGGCAAGGACAAGCAACCCAAGCGCCATCGCCGCGCCTTCAGGGCGGATCAACGGTAGAAGCGCCGCCGCGGCGATCACGCCCAGGCTCCAGGGCTTCGGCCGCTCCACCAACCGTGCAAGGCGCCAAACCAGAACGAGAAGCGTTGCGCTCCAGAGGGCGAGCTCCATCATGGTGAATACGGACCAGAAGAAAAACCCTGGCAAGGCGATGAGGGCGAAGGCCGCGGCGAAGATCGCTGGCCGTTGAGGCGCCCCGAAGATCCGCGCTTCTAGAGCCGTCAGCGAGAGCGTGGCGAAGACCGCTGCGGTGGTCAGACCGGCGGAAAGCGCAATGATGGGGAGCTCTGGCGCATTGGGCGCGGCCAGATAGGCAAGCGCGACGATCAGGGTCCAAAGGAACGAGGTCGCGCCTTCCACTCGCTCGCCGCCGACGAAATAGACGAACCCATGTCCCTGCGCGAGATTCTCGGCGTAGTTGCGAGTGATCGCCGCATCGTCGATGCCAATCATCGGCGGGCGACCGGTGATGGCCCACGCCGCGGCTGCAGCTGCAATCGTCGTAAGAACGGCTACGAACAGAAGCAGGGCGCTTCCGAGAGGCGCCTCCGCCGACCCATCCTCTCGTTTCATCGGCGTTCTCCAATCTGGCGAGCGGGGATCCCGGCCATGATTGCGCCCGGCGGAGCGTTCGCCGTCACGACCGATCCGGCGCCGAGGATCGCGCCGTCTCCCACTGTCACACCGTCCAGCACACGCACTCCAGCGCCGACCCAGACGTCGTCGCCGAGAACGACCGGTCCTTTGGTCTCCAATCCCTGGACGACCATCGGGCCGGCGCCCAGAGCCGTTTTATAGCGCCCGCCGCCGAAATAACTCTGGCCGGCGACGATTGCGTGATCGCCGATCTCTATGCCGGAGACCGCTGCGAAGCTGCACTGGCTGCCGATCGAACAATTCGCGCCGATCCGCAGGTATCCCTGTTTTACAACCATGACCGTGTCGCGAGCGACCAGCGTGCCGTCGCCGATGACGAAGTCGGATGCGTCAGCCGCTCCGCGAGCATCGAGCGCACAGCCGTCATCAATCGCGACGTCGTCTCCGATTGTCATGCGCGACGGACAGCGAAGCGAGAGGTTGCGTCCGAAATTCACCCGAGAGCCGATATGACCGAAGAGGCTAGGATAGAGCGTCTTGCGGAGCGCGTAACCGAGGGCGCCGGGCGTGGCCGAAGCGAAAAGCATAGCCAGTTCGTATTGCAGGAAAGCGCCCATGCCGCCGTCCCCGACAAAGAAGCGATGATACTTCTGATAGCCGGATCCCTCACCGGACAGCGCCTCAACGACGCGGTCTTTGGCGATCTCAGCTCGCACGCTTGGTTTCGGAGCGTCCGTCATAGGTCCCACATCCCTGATCTCGCCGGAGGCGACCCGCAGATTCGCAGCCACCGATATGGATTCAACTAGTCAAACAGTCTCAACACATCGCTTAGTTGCGCCGCCAAAGCGTCCGGCGAGACCTGGTCGGCTACATGCTTCATTATGCGCTGCGCGTGTATCCATTCCGGGCCGCCAAAGGTTTTCATCGCCTTCTCAAGGCCTGCTAGAATTTCCTCCTCGTCTACTCCATCGAGTAAATAGGGGTAATCGTCGGTTAAAAAGTCCATTACGTCGTCTACATCTCGGTTTACAATTACATTTGCACCACAAGCAGCTGCCGTGAATCCTTTGGTAAAGGGTTTAAATTGCTGTGGTCCGAGTTGCCTTTCTTCTTTTCTAATGCAGTAATGAAGATTGTACTCTGGCAGAGAGCGGTGGTTGAGCTCCATCGATTCATTGCTGCTTGCATCGAGAAAATCTACGCGCTGCTCGATCGCCGGGGAGTGCACGGTTAAGTAGGCGCGGCCAAAATAGACTGTCCGAAGTCCGTTCGTCTGGCATCGCGGCAGCGCATAGATTCGGTCATCTACATTATGGTGGAGCAGCGCTGCGACAGGCTGCGAGGCGGACTCACGTTTTCCTTCATCAAGCTGACGTTCGATTTCTCGGAGGGATGCATAAGAGCAGGCCATATGCACGTCCGCCGGCAAGCCCAATGTTTCTGACAAGTTGGCGTCCACATGATCGATCACAACGCCAACGCCGCGATCCTGCAGGGACCGAAGGAGATCAGGGGGCGCCGCAAGTGCGGCGTGTTTGGTCAGAATAGCGATATCCCCTCGCCGCAATAGGCGGCGCCAGAGCGCCTGCGCCCCGGGAATCCGTGAACTCGGCAGCGCCGAAAGCTGAAAATTGTAACGTTCCCCGAGACGAGGGGCCGCAAAATTGACGATCATGTCCGCACGCATGACCGTACTGCCCCACTTGCGGGCGCTACGCTTGTAGACGAACAGAACTCTACGCTTGTGCCTGGTCATGCCCGTCACTGACACTTGGAATGCAAGTTGTCCCTAGGGCCGAAGGTCAAGCGCGTCTAACTTTTTTCGCTGATTGCCGTGTGCGAGAGGGAATACATTCTCGCAGAATCACCAGTGCGACGCCGGTCGCAGGCGCGGTAACAGCGATAGAAAGCCATGCCAGCAGGATGGCTACGAAAGCTGAAAGTCCGAGTAGCCAAAGGAGAGCGCCTATGCTTGCTGAAAGGCCAAGTCCGCAAAAGACGCTCCAGACCATGATCTCGTTTCGAATACGCATCGACAAATCCACTACGCCGTCACGCCATCGGGCCAATCTTATCCGCCGCTCCGGCGGCGCAACCTAGACTTGAACTTATCCACCTCCGTCACCGCTTGCAATCGCGCTTCCCCCAGGGTCGTCCGAAATGGTAACGAAACGGTCACCCGAGATCCGCCAGAAGAGATGTCCTGAGACACGTCCGGAGACACGCCATGCGAAAGACCCTGTCGATTTGCGCCCTCCTCGCCGCGCTCTCGCCGCTCGCCGTACCCGCCGCCGCGGGGGCCCAGACGCAGACGCCCGAGCTGACCCAGGCCGAGGCGGAGGAGGCGGCCCGGTCGGTCGCCCGGTTCTGCAAGGTCCTCATCGAGCGGATGGAGGACATGATCAACGACGAATGGGCGACCCAGGACCTCGGCGATCTCGCCTCGGTCTGGAACAGCCTCGCGTGCCACGAGGTCTTCGGCGTCGACGAGCGGGTGCGCTGGCTGGTGAGGTAGAGAATTGAAGCGTCGTTCGCTTGGCGGAAATCGTGAATGCCGCCTTTCTATCGTTATGTTGCTTCAGTGCAGTGAGGTAACCTCTAGCCATAGATGCTGAGCCAACCACCATCTCATAGAACGACAAAGACGCCGGCCTAGATAGGTCAAGTTATCAAATCAAAAATTGATCAAAATAGAAACTATATATATTACTAAATATATAAATATTATCCAAATCTACCGCTTTGAGGTTTCCATACTAATCTCAGCAGTCGATCTGTTAGAATATTTTCGATACTACTATCGGCCCATGTTTGAAAAGCTGAGCCGCCTCAAAGCCTTCTTCCTTTAGCGCTTCCGAAGAGCCGTAACGAGAATTTCCGACGATGCTATCCACGAGGAAGACGTGTCCAGTTTTCGTTGCAAGCTTAAAGAAACCAACCTCGTTGCGGCGGTCTAAAATTTCAGGAGAAGACGCAAGTCCAGTGAATGATAAACTTGGCAAGTTCAAGCAAAATGCATAAATGCCATCTTCTGTGTCAATTATCTTTGCCGAAGCATTAGCATCTTTAGATGCGTCAATAATTAGATTTCGAATTTCTGATGCATTCTGGCACACATGGGAAAAAACGGAAGAATATAATTTGTCATCGAGGCGCGCAACACGATGTTGAACGGCCCAAGCTGTATTCAAAAATACAGCGATTAGTATCAATGAAAGTGATTTGCTATTTAAGACTATGTCTTTTCTCTCCAGAAATAACCCTAGGCAAATAGCAATGACCAATCCCATAGATATATTTCCAATGGTATAGTACCAGTATCCTTGATGCATCACCTCAACGGAGGAAATCAGGAAAGAATATTTAAGTACCATGTACAGGCTGATTGCACAAATAAGCGAGCATCGGTAGTCTTTGGGTATTTTCTTGGCAAAGATGGCTAATATCATGATACCGAAAAATAAAAATACAAAATTAGGGATAAGTCGAGTGGAATATTTCATAATGTCATGTCCGGAAAAGAGTTCAAATAACTTGAAGTCTGAAAGTGACGCTAGCGTTGGAAACGACAAAAAGGAGGTTTTGCTTTCTCCGCTGGTTGGCAGGGCATTACCTACCAGCGTTAAGTTTACTATCACATAAATAATTGTTCCAAGTATCGGTATCGCTAAAAAGCATAGCCATTTTTTTGCGACATCATTATGATCTTGTGCGTAAAATCTGTAAGTGAAAACGATAAGTATTGAAAATATCAAAAATATGTCATCCAGTCTGGACATGAATATCAAGAACGACAGCAAGCCAGATATAAAAAACGTAAAATAGCTTTGTGTCCAGAGTTTTTCTCTTGACATTAATAGTAATAAGAAAGAAAATATAAAATAACCAATGCTAGATTCCATTCCATTTACAAAAGACCATGATGAAAAGCCGTACATTAGACCGGGATCAAAATCGATTCGGTAAGGGATGCTGAATAGCCAGAAAAAGGAACCGGGGCAGATTAGTAGTATCAACAGCGGAATAGGTACTGATCTAGCGAGTCGATGGAGCGCAATGACATTTATTGCGTTCCCAATGGTGAAAAAAGCCAGAGAAGAAAAAAACGCTAATTCGATAAATTTAATCGGATCTTGCGTATTAATATTGGTAATATGGCCAATTAAAATAAGATATATTTGCCAAAGGGGCATAAAGCCATTTGTTGGGGTGCTTCCATCGAAGCTAATAATGCCATTATCTAGGTAAACACTTGCTATTCTAAGGTAGTAATAGGAATCGGCGGCAATGGAGTTGAAGATGGTGGCGTAGGGGTCCGTTCCAAAAGAGCGGTGAAAAGGTATAGTGGATGCAATAATGGTAGCAGATATAATCAATATGAGTTTGGTATAGTTTAATATTCTTCTTTTGTTAGGGGGGGCGGGGATGAGCGCTGATTTAAAAAATTCTCTTGTCAGCATCTATTTCTCCCCGATTGCCTAGGCGATATATTTTCCGTGTTGGTTCAAATTCAGAACAACCGTTCCGTCACCCGGATCATGTCGCCCGGGCCGACCGGCGTGTTCAGCGCGGCGGCGCCGGGGGGGATGCTGGTGTCGCCGCCGCGGGTGATCTCGATGTCGTCCTCGTCGGCCCGGTAGGTGAAGCCGCCGGCGAGCGCCACCGCGTTCAGCACCGTCAGCCCTTCGCGATAAGGATAGCTGCCGGGATTGTTCACCTCGCCGAGGATGAAGAACGGGCGGAAGTTCAAGACCTCGACGCTGACCTGGGGGCTGACGAGATAGCCGTCGGCGTAGAGCCCGGCGACCTGGTTCTCGAAGGACCGCGTGGTCTCGCCGAGCGCGCGCACCGCGCCGATCAGCGGCAGCGAGATCTGGCCCTGGCCGTCGAGCTGGAACTCGCCCGAAAGCTCCGGCTCGCCGAAGACGGTGATCTTCACCCGGTCGCCGGCGCCGAGGATATAGGCGTCCTGCGCCGCCGCCTGGGTCGCCGATCCGGCGAAGGCGAGGCAGGCGCCGAAAAGCGCCAGCGCGCAGGCGAGGGCGCGCAGGGCGCCGAAAAGGCGCGCGCCGGCCGCGACCGGAACGGCCGCAATCGTCTCAGAAACCATAAGCCACTCCCACTGTGACCAGATGCTTGTCGTATTCCTGAACCTGGTTGGTCGAGGTCTCTTCGTAATACCTATACGAGGCGCGCAGCGTCGCCCGTCGCGTCGCCCGCCATTCGAGGCCGACCTGGCCGAAATAGCCGGTGTCGGTCCGGTTGATGCCGTTGAAGTCGCGCTCGGTGAAGCCGATTTGCGCGATGCCGTCGAGAACCCGCAGGATCTCGTAGCGCAGCCCGATCGAGGCGTCGGTCGAGACCTTGTCGGAGGCGCCGGCGACGTTGGTCTGCTCCACTTCGCGGCTGGCGTTGAAGGAGACGTTGATCCCTCGCCGCGGGTTCCAGAACAGCCCGCCCCGGACGGTGAAGTCGTCGGTGGACTGGAACTGCGGATCGTCGAAGCTGGCGTGGCTGAAGCCGGCGCCGAGCGAGCCGGTCAGGAGCCGGCTGAGCTTCAGGTTGACGCCGCCGAAGACCTCGTAGCCGTCATTGTCGCGGTCGAAGCCGGCGTTGTTCAGGGCGTCGTCGTAGTCGATGTCGAAATAGGTGCCCCGGACGAAGAGCTCCAGCCCGGTGCGGAGCTGGTAGCCGAGCTCGAGCCCCGCGGCCGAGACGTTCCGATCCCGCTCGTCCTGGTCGATCCCGTCGCGGTCCATGTAGTCGCGTCGGTTGAACGAGACGAAGGGCTCGATCCGGAAATCCCCGGGCAGGTACTGGAACCGCGCGTCGGCGAAGAAGATGTCGGACTTGATCGGCCCGCCGATCGCGAAGTCGACCTCGTCCGAGCCGCGCTGCTCGACGACGCGCCGATAGCCGCCGCCGGCGCGGAAGCGGAGCCGCCGGGTGATGTCCAGCGTGCCGTCGAGCCGGCCGTCATAGGTGAAGTTGTCGTCGTCGGAGGACTGGTGGAAGAACTCGCCCTGCACCCCGCCGTCGAAGGAGAGCCGGTGGCGGGAGAGGTCGGTCGTCGCGTTGATCCGCGGCTCGACGGTGGTGATGAAGCTGTCGGTCTCGCCGGTGTTCGTCTCGAAGATGTTGCTGTCGTAGCGCTCCTCGACGTCGATCGACGGCTTCAGCAGGAAGACGCCGACCCGGGCGCCGCGGACGTCCTGCGCCGCCGCCGGAGCGGCCGCCATGATCCCCGCAATCATCCCCGTGCACATCGCCACGATGACCGCCGGCGACACGCCAACGGCCACGCGCGCGGAGAACGGCCCGGCGCGGCCCGGAACTCTGGTTGAAGTCACCGCTCTAGCACCTTGTTTTTTCGAACCCTTCGGCCTGTTGATCCGATTGTTCCAGATTTCCGCACGATTGTCATCCGCAAGTCGCGTCCCGGCCCGGATCGGGCGCCGGTCGATCGGCGCTAGTCGACAGGCCCCGCCGGGCGTGGCATGCTCGGCTTCGGTTGTGGGGTTTCAGCGTATCGCTTCGCCGCGCGGGTTGCGCGTATGCGGCCTGACATATGGACGTCAGGGAACAGTGGGCATGTGGATTCTGAAACTCGCCGCAATCGCGGCGCCGATCGCCGCGACGGCTTACGCCGGCGCGCAAGGCCTGGCCGAGCTCAACGAGCGGACCGAGATCCGCGCCGTCGAGGAGGCGGCGCTCAAGCGCGCCGCGCGCCAGGCGCTGGACGCGTCCCCGCTGCGGTTCAAGCAGGTTGTCGTCGGACCGGGCTCGACATCTGAAGAGATGCGCTTTCGCGCCCGCGCCGCCGCTCCGGACGGCGAATGGACGACCGCCTATGGCGTGATCGGCAACGATTGTCCGGGCGGCGCGGCGGCGTCGGGATGCTGGCGCCTCGCCTCGCTCTATGTCGACGGCCGGGCGGCGACGCCGGCCGGCGACGTGATGAGCGACGCGATGGCGGCGAAGCTGGCGGCGCCGGCCCGTTCAACAGTCGCGGGCTCGACGGTCGCGGGCCCGGCGAGTTCAAGTTCCGCACAGTCGGCCCCCGCTCCGGCGGCCGCCCAGCCAGCGCCCCCGTCAACCAGCCCGTCGACCGACGCCAACATCGTCACCCCGAACAGTCTTGCGGCGAACAGTCCCGCGGCGGCCCCGCGCGCGCCGGCGGCCGCGTCCGGATCCGGCGAGACGACTTCGGAGACGGCGACCTCATCTGCG
>CAYFHK010000083.1:0-11830 GCA_964342585.1 uncultured Caulobacterales bacterium
CGAAGCAGCATGCGATCAGGTGATCGCGGACAATCCAGCCCAGGTCGAAAAGCTAAAGGAAAAGCCGAAGACCTTCGGCTGGTTCGTGGGTCAGGTGATGAAGGCCACCGGCGGGAAAGCCAATCCGCAAGCCGTGAACGAAATCCTGAAGAAAAAACTCGGCGTCAATTAAGACGCCGTCAGCACACCGCTGGTTTGCGCAACGGCGGCGTCAAAGGCGGCCTCGGCGCCATAGGGTGGGTTGATCAGAAGCAGGCCAGAGCCTGTCATCCCCTGGCGCTCCTTGCCAAGATCAAAGCTGACGTCGCGGCGAAGACCGCCAAGCCCGGATAGGCGGCGAAGCATAGGCTCATGCCGCCGTGCGATCAGGTGCGGGTACCACAGCAACACCGCCGCTTCAGGCCATTTTGCGATCAGCTTGGGAATGAATTCCGCTACCTGATCATATTCGGTCTTCACCTCATAGGAGGGGTCGATGAGGACGAGGCCGCGTCGCGGCTGCGGTGGCGAAATCGCCAAAACCCCCTCATACCCGTCGCGCAGATGAACCTCAGCACGTGTGGGTCCCATGGCGCGTTTCAGTGCGGCGCCCTCTGCGGGGTGCTTCTCCATCAAAACGGCGCGATCCACCGTCCTATGGAAATGTGCCGCGATGAAGGGGGAACCGGGATAAGCCGCCTCACCATGCTGGGCTCTGATGGCGTTGATCGCGCCGCCATAAGGGGTGGTTGGATCAATGGAGATACGCGCAATCCCCGCTTCGGCTTCCTTCGTCTTCGCGGCCTCCGGGCCATCGAGGTGGTAAAGCGCGCGCCCGGCATGGGTCTCCATATAGGTGATGCCGCGCGGCTTTTGCGTGAGAATGTTCAGAAGCCCTGCGAGGACGATATGCTTGTGCAGATCCGCCGGATTGCCCGCGTGAAAGGCGTGTTGGTAGGAGAGCATGGTTAACTGACCTCACCGCCTGTCCGTTGGCGAAACGCTTCGGCAAGATCGAGAAACGTCTTTACAGAAATTGTCTCTGCCCGCTGCGTCGGCTCCAGCCCCAACGCCTCAAAAACCTGCTCCATGTCCTCGCCAAAAACGGGTTTGAGCGTTGTCCGGATCATTTTCCGGCGCTGCGCGAAGGCGGCGGCGGTGACCCGCTCCAGTGCCTTGAGCGTTAGCGCATCATGGTCGCAATCATCGAACACCAGCACGCTTGAGGCCACCTTAGGCGGCGGGGTAAAGGCGCGGGCGGGCAAATGAAAACCGAGCGAGGGTTGGGACGCCGCCTGTGCCATTACGGAAAGGCGGCCATAGGTTTTCGACCCCGGTGCGGCGAGGATGCGGTCGCCCACCTCCCGCTGAAACATCAGCACAAGCCGCGTCCACCATCGCGGGCTGGCCAGCAGCCATTTCACCAAGAGCTCTGTCGAGATGTTATAAGGCAGGTTCGAGGCGAGGACGACATTGCGGCCTTCCGTCATCGCCGCCTCATTGATTGTCAAAGCGTCCGCTTCTGTCAGCGTAAACTTCGCTCCGTAAACATCCGACAACGGCGCCAGCACCTCGGCGATGCGCCGGTCCTTTTCGATGGCGATGACATCGGCGCCGGTTTCCAACAAGGCACGGGTCAGCCCGCCGGGGCCGGGCCCGACCTCTAAGATGACATCGTCCGACGATGCGCCTGTCAGTCGCGCAATTTTCCGTGTGATGTTCAAATCTAGGAGAAAGTGCTGCCCAAGGCCCTTTTTCGCAAAAAGCCCATGCTCGGCAATCACGTCACGAAGCGGGGGCAGCTCGCTGTTCATGCGGCGGCGAAGGTGGCGCGCGCAGCGGCCATGCGATGCGCTGCATAGATCGCATTGATCAGGCTATCTGGCCGCGCCGTGCCTTTGCCGACCAACGGCAGGGCCGTTCCATGGTCCGGAGAGGTGCGCACCACGGGCAGACCGAGCGTGACATTGACGGCGGCGTAAAAGGCAATCGTCTTGATGGGGATCAATGCCTGATCGTGATACATGCAGAGCGCCGCATGGTACTGTGCGCGCATCTCCTCGTGAAACATGGTGTCCCCAGGCAACGGCCCCACCACGTCAATGCCTTCTGAACGCAGCGTCTCAACGGCTGGCCCAATGATGGAGCCTTCCTCCGACCCCAAATGGCCATTTTCCCCCGCATGCGGATTAAGCCCTGCCATGGCGAGGCGCGGCGCATCCACGCCATAGTCCCGCCGCATCGCTTGGTGCACGATGCGGGTTGTGTTCAAGATCAGCTCTTGCGTAAGCGCGAGGGGCACATCGCGCAGCGGCATGTGCACGGTGACCGGCACCACGCGGAAGGGGCCGGCCGTGAGCAACATCACGGGCCCACGCGCAAATCCCTCGGGCAATGGCAAATGCTCGGTCAGCGCGCCCAAGAATTCCGTGTGCCCTGGGTGCAAAAAGCCCGCTTGCTGTAGCGCCTCTTTTTGGATGGGCAGGGTGACAATGCCGCCAGCCTTCCCGTCGGCGATATGGTCGATCGCCGCCTCGATGCTGCGCGTCACAGCGCTGGCGGTTTCGGGCCGTGGCCGCCCCGGCTCAACGAGGTTCAACAGATCAAGATCGACCCCGGGGATAGGAAGAACGGGCAGCACGTCATGAAAGCGCTCGGCGGCTTCTGCCGGTGTGCTGATGGTCGCAATCTGAACCTCCGCGTGGAGGTCGCGCGCCAAACGCTCGACCCGCGCAGGGTCATCGATCAGATAAAAGCTGGGGCTTTTCCCGCGCGGCAGCTCGGCGAAATGCTTATGGGCCGCAAAGAGCAGTTCGGTGCCGATGCCCGCCGGCTCGCCCATGGAGATGGCCAGGGGGAGAGACGGTTCGCGTGCGGACATAGGAGATCAGCTATCGCCGCCCAGCCGGATGTCGACGGCACTGTCGCGTTCCACATCCCGCAAATAGCGTCGCGCCATCAGCTCCAGCTCTTCCGCTTCCAGACGGTTCTCGACCACCCGGCGTGAGGGCAGGCCGAAGCCTTCATCCTTCTCGCACAGCTGCACCACGTGATAGGCGCCTTCGCTTTCAATCACCTCGGACGTTGCGCCAACTTCAAGATCAGCGAGCACGTCGTGGAACACGGTCTCGAACTGGCCTTCTGGCATCATCGGCAGGGTGGCGACACCAATGCTGGGTCCGAGATCGATGCTCAGCGTGCCGCCATTGCAGGCATTTGTTTGCGCGATGCGCGAAAGCGCTTCCGCGGCCGCTTCGCGGTTTACCGCGTTGGTCGGCGCCCCGGCGTAAGCGACTTGGTAGGAGGGCTCACCGGCTGTGGCCGCTTGACGTTCTTGCCGTACAGCGATCAATTTCAGCATGCCATCCACCGGGATCGGACGCGAAACGGCGCCTTCGCCCAGCTGCGGGATGATGTTGGCGAGATCAGGATCGAGGTCGCCGGGCGACATCCAGCCCAGATCGCCGCCGCGCGCGGCCGACCCGCAGGTGGAGAATTGCTGCGCAAGCGCCCGGAAGGGCACGCCCTGACGCATCTGATCGATCATTTGCAGACCGACACGCATCATCTGATCACGCTGCGATTCGCTTTCCAAAGGCAGGCAGATCTCCGCAAGAAGATATTGCGGCTGTTGGACCTGCTCACGCATGTCGTCGAGCATGCTGTCGACTTCACGCTCGGTGATTTTCACCCGCGAGCCATACCGGCCGGCCACGAGTTGCTCCCATGCTTTTTGGGCGCGGATCTTCTGGCGTAAGGACTCAACGGCGATCCCACGCGCCTGCAGGTCGGCGACCAACTCGGGCACGGTGGCGCCGCCGGACGCGGCGATCTGCGCCAGCTCGGCGTTCACTTCATCATCGGAAATGGTGAGGTCGAAGCGCTCGGCCTCCTGCATCTTGAGATGCTCTTCAATGAGGTCACGCAGCGCTTGTTGCTGGAACTGGCCCATCGCCTCTTGCGGAATTTCGGCAGCGCCCGAGGTGACCATCAACAACATCATGCGTTGCTGTACGTCGAAGGTGGAGATGGGCTCGTCATTTACCGTCGCGGCCACACGATCGCCAACGACCGGGCCGCGGGGCTGCTCAGCATTCTGTGCGCCGGCTGCCGAGGCGAAAAGGCCGATGAAAAGCGCTAGGGGCCCAAATGCCCATCGCGTGTTAACCATACCGTCCCACTTCCTTCTTCGCGCCAAACGCGTCGCGAACAGACCCTTTATCGTACCAATCGGGATGTGGAAACAAACACGCGGTGAAAAGGTCGTAAAACCTGCTCGGAATTACCCCTTTGCCCCCTCGGCACGCACCGCGTCGATCATCGGTTTGAGCGTTCGCTCCCACGTATCCCGCGTCAGCGGGCCCACATGGCGGTAGCGGATACGACCTTGCGCGTCGACGAGAAAGGTTTCCGGCGCCCCCGTCACGCCCAGCGAGATCACGGCACGCCCGGCCTCGTCATTGCCCACTTTATCGTAGGGGCTTTGATGCTCCGTCAGCCACGCGGCACCGCGTTCGGGGGTGTCCGCCCAATCGATTCCATAAAGCGGCACGTCATCCTCGGCGCCGATCTCCACCAAGAAAGGGTGTTCGATCCGGCACGCGGCGCACCAGGAGCCGAAGATATTCACCAGAGACACCTGGCCTTGAAGGTCAGCCGGAGAGAACGGCTCGCCATAGCCTGGCAGCGGCGCCAACTCGAAATCAGGCACTGGCCGATCGATCAAATTCGACGGCTGCACGGTCTGATCAAGCGTGAGGCCGCGAATGGCAAACGCCGCGACCACCACAAATACGGCGAGCGGGAGGAGGAGCAAGAGCCTATTCATGACAAGCATTTGCCTCTTCGCCCCGTCCTTCGCAACGCGCCATTGGCCGCGTGGGAGTGCTTGACCATATAAAGATTTCTTTATATCCCTGCGCGTAGCTGAGGTGTGCTGTGTCGCCATTCGATCATCTGCTGGGACAATTGCGCGCCGCGGGCGAGGCCACCCGGCTACGCGCCTTGCTCTTGCTCTCGCGAGCAGAGCTCACCGTGACCGAATTGACCCGTCTTCTGGCGCAAAGCCAACCCCGCGTCAGCCGCCACCTGAAAGTGTTGGCGGAGGCGGGGCTCGTTGCGCGCATCCAAGAGGGCTCATGGGTGTTCTACCGCTTTACGGAATCGCCGGTGCTCGACCGGCTGGGCCTGCGCGGGGCGCAAGCAGCCGCTCTCCTCGATATGCAAGATCGCGACGGCTTGGCAGCCCTCAAAGCCGAGCGCGCGGCGGCGGCGGCAGCCTATTTTGCGCAGATTGCGGATGATTGGGATGCGCTGCGCCAACGCCATGTGGATAGCACGTTGATCGAAGCGGCGCTGCTCGAAATGGCGGGCCCGCACATCGACACCTTCGTCGACCTGGGCACCGGCACCGGGCGCATGCTGACGGTCTTCCGCGACCAATATCTGCGCGGCATTGGCTTTGACACTTCACCGGAAATGTTGGCGATCGCCCGCGCCAATCTCGCCGATGCGGGGGTCACCCACGCGCAGGTGCGGCGCGCGGATATTATGGAGGAAAACCTCCAGGTGAAGGCAGACCTCATCTGTCTTCACCATGTCTTGCACTTTCTGGCAGACCCCTATCTGGCCATCAAAACAGCGGCGGCGATGTTACGTCCCGGCGGCAAAATGCTCATCGCCGATTTTGCACCGCACACACATGAAGATCTTCGCGAGCATTACGCGCATCGCCGCTTGGGCTTTGGCGATGAGGAAATCACAAAATGGGCGGTTCGGGCAGGATTGACTGTCGGCGCCACGAAACGTCTCGACCCGGCGGTCGATAATGGCCTCGTCACGCGGATTTGGCGTCTTGATGACCCGCGTCCGCGCGTTGACCCGTCGCAGCATTCAACACAGCAGGTTACGCATGCAGCGCTTTAACATCAGTTTTGAATTCTTCCCGCCAAAGACGGAGTCGATGGAGCAAACCCTCTGGGGATCCATCGAAAAGCTGGCGCCGCTCGAGCCAGATTTTGTCTCCGTGACCTATGGCGCAGGCGGATCAACGCGCGATCGCACCCACAAAACGGTGTCGCGGATCATCGCGGAGACGGATCTCCCGGTGGCTGCGCACCTCACCACGGTGAATGCGACGCGTGACGAAGTGGACCAGGTACTGCGCGATTATTGGTCTGTCGGTGTGCGCCATATCGTGGCCCTGCGCGGGGACCCGCCGGCCGGGGTAGGAGAGAAGTTCGAGGCGACCGAGGGCGGCTACTTGAACGCCGCCGAGCTAGCGGCGGGCGCCAAAAAGATCGGCGATTTCGAAATCTCCGTCGGCTGCTATCCTGAAAAACATCCTGAATCGCCGGATTTCGCGCTCGATCTCGACCTGTTGAAGCAAAAAGTCGACGCGGGGGCGACGCGCGCCATCACGCAATTCTTCTTCGACAATGACGCTTTTGATCGGTATCGTGAGAAAATCGCCGCCGCGGGAATCGATATCCCCATTGTGCCGGGCATCATGCCGGTCGCTAATTTCAATGGTGTACAGAAGATGTGCGGCAAGATGAATGTGCATATCCCGCCAAAGGTATGCCGCCTGTTTGAAAACCTCGACGATGATCCCGAGACACGCCGCCTTGTTGCTGCTACTGTCGCTGCGGAGCAATGCATCGACTTGGCCGAGCGCGGCATTGAGGACTTCCATTTTTACACATTGAACCGTGCCGACCTCGCTTATGCGCTGTGCCACATGCTGGGCGTGCGCGAGGCCGCGCGAGCAGAGAGTGCAGCATGAGCGAGACAGCCAGCGTCAAAACCTTCGTCAATATCGGTGAACGGACCAATGTCACGGGATCTGCGCGCTTCCGCAAGCTGATCAAGGAAGGCGACTACGCAACAGCCGTCGAAGTCGCGCTTCAGCAGGTCGAGAGCGGTGCCCAGGTCCTCGACGTCAATATGGATGAGGGGATGCTCGACGGCGTTGAGGCGATGACGACCTTCTTGCGCCTCATCGCCTCAGAGCCCGATATTGCCCGTGTGCCGATCATGGTCGACAGCTCCAAATGGGAGGTGATCGAAGCAGGCCTGCGGCAGGTGCAGGGCAAAGCGATCGTCAATTCGATCAGCTTGAAAGAGGGGGAAGAGCAGTTCCTCCACCACGCAAAACTGTGCCAACGCTATGGCGCCGCCGTGGTGGTGATGGCCTTTGACGAGGACGGCCAGGCGGACACCGCGGCGCGCAAGGTCGAGATCTGTACACGCAGCTATAATCTGCTCGTGGAGAACGGCTTTCCACCTGAAGACATCATTTTCGACCCGAATATCTTCGCCGTCGCCACGGGCATTGAAGAGCACAACAATTACGCGGTCGATTTCATCGAGGCGACAAGGACGATCAAAGAGACGCTGCCCCATGCAAAAGTGTCGGGCGGTGTGTCGAACATCTCCTTCTCTTTCCGCGGCAATGACGCGGTCCGCGAAGCGATGCACTCGGTCTTTCTGTACCATGCAATCAAAGCTGGCATGGATATGGGCATTGTGAATGCGGGCCAACTCGCGATTTACGACGACATTCCGGCCGATCTGCGCGAGCCCGTCGAGGACGTGATCCTTAACCGCCGGGAGGATGCGACGGAGCGCCTCTTGGAAGTCGCCGAAAGCTATCGCGGCAAGGGCAAAGCGGCGCAAACGGAAGATTTGAGTTGGCGCGAGGCGGATGTCGAAGAACGGCTGCGTCACGCTTTGGTCAAAGGCATCACCGCCTATATCGAGGACGACACCGAAGAGGCGCGCGTGAAACTCGGGCGACCGCTTTACGTGATCGAAGGCCCGCTGATGGACGGGATGAACGTCGTCGGCGACCTCTTCGGCGATGGGAAAATGTTCCTGCCCCAGGTGGTGAAGTCCGCCCGCGTCATGAAGCAAGCCGTCGCGTATCTCACGCCCTTCATGGAGGAGGAGAAGGCGAACAATATCGACGCCGCTCCGCGGGCCAATGGCAAGGTGCTGATGGCGACCGTGAAGGGCGATGTCCACGATATTGGCAAGAACATTGTCGGCGTCGTCCTTCAGTGTAACAATTATGAGGTCATTGATCTCGGCGTGATGGTGCCCGCCAATGACATTCTCGCCAAAGCGAAAGAGCACGATGTCGATGTGATTGGGCTTTCGGGGCTCATCACCCCCAGCCTCGATGAAATGGTGAATGTCGCCAGCGAGATGAAACGCCTGGGGATGAAACAGCCCCTCATGATCGGCGGGGCGACCACCTCCAAGGCGCACACAGCTGTGAAGATCGCACCGAATTACGACAATGGCGTTGTCTACGTCACCGACGCCAGCCGCGCTGTGGGCGTTGTCAGCGATCTGATTTCGGAGGAGCGGCGTGACGCCTATCTGAAAGGCATCAATGACGACTATGACAGTGTGCGCGAGACGTTCCTAAAACGTCAGCAGAAAGACGACCGCGTCGCTCTCGCCGATGCGCGAAAAAATACCTTTGCGGTGAAGGAGGGGGTCTCGGCGCCGAACGCGCCAGGCATCACCTTGATCGAAGATCTGCCGCTTGAAACCCTTGTGCCTTATATCGACTGGTCGCCCTTCTTCGCCTCTTGGGACCTGCACGGCAAGTATCCGGCGATCCTCCAGGATTCTAAAGTCGGCGAAGCCGCGCGCAGCTTGTTCGATGACGCGAAAGAAATGCTGCCCCGGCTGATCGAGGAGAAATGGTACACCGCCCACGGCGTTGTGGGTCTTTGGCCAGCAAACCGTCGCGGCGATGATATCGTGGTTTGGGCGGATGAAGATCGCAAGGAAGAGCGTGCGGTCTTCCACACTATCCGCCAACAGATGGCGAAGCGCGAGGGGCAACCGAACTTTGCGCTGGCCGATTTCCTCGCAGAGGAAGGCACCCCCGATTTCATCGGCGGGTTTGCCGTCACGGCCGGTCATGGTGAAGACGAGATGGTCAAGAAGCTGTCGGACAAAAACGACAACTACTCTGCGATCATGGCCAGCGCCCTGGCCGACCGGTTGGCCGAGGCGTTCGCGGAATATCTCCACCAAAAGGTCCGGCGTGAGCTTTGGGGGTATGCGGCGGATGAGGATCTCGATGCCGAGGCATTGATCGCGGAGAAATATCAAGGCATCCGACCCGCCGCGGGTTATCCAGCCCAGCCTGATCACACCGAGAAGGACACGCTGTTCTCACTCCTCAATGCGACGGAGCATTGCGGCATCACGCTTACCGAAAGCTTTGCGATGCAGCCAGGCGCCTCCGTCTCCGGTCTCTATTTCGGTCATCCGGACTCGGTCTATTTCGGCACGGGCAAGATCGGGAAGGACCAGGCCGAGGATTATGCCGCGCGCAAAGGCTGGGATTTGGCCGTGGCAGAGAAATGGCTCGCGCCGATCCTCTCTTATAAATGAGCTTGGGCTGGGGCTTTTGCGTCCCCTAAAAAGACGCCAAAGCGTCGGCCCGTTTGGCGGGCAGTGATGAACAGCACCGTCGCGCCCAAAAGCGCCATGGAGAAATGCCCGGCCGGTGCGGCGATCCAGATGCCCCACTCACCGATCAAGTGCGGTAACAAGAATGTCAGCGGCGCGGTGAAGAGATAAATCTGTGCGAGGCTGAAAATCGCCGCGCGGCGCGCTTCGCCCAAGGCCTGGAAATAGCCGGCCAGCACCGTGTTCATCCCAAAGAAGAAAAACAGCGATATCGTCACCGGCAAGATTCGCCCCACCTCGTCGATCACCATGGGGTCGGAGACGAAAATGGCGCCCAGGCCCTTCGCGCCGAGGATCATGATGAGCTCAATAACGGCGCAATAGCCGAGCGCGAAACCGAGGGCCACGCGCAAGCCCGCATTCGAGCGGGCGTAAGCGCCCGCGCCCACATTGTTCCCGATGATCGCCTGTGCGGCGAGGGAGAGGCCGAGCAGCGGCAAAAAGGAGAACGCGTTCAGTCTGCTGATCACGCCATAGGCGGCGATGGTTTCGGCATACATGCTGTCAGCATAGGTTTGCACACGGCTGATCACGACGACCGAGAGCAAGCTCACGCCGATAAAGTTTAGCGCGCTGGGCAGGCCCAGCCGCACGATTTCACGCCACGTCTCCCAGTCTGGAAAGGGGCAGTGGGAGAAAGCGCGGATCCGGGTCTTGCCCGTCAACCGGTGGCGGAGGACAGTGGCCAGCGCCACGGCCTGCGCGAGAATGGTCCCGAGGGAGGAGCCCAAGACGCCAAGGCCCGCAATGTTGATCAGCACAAAATTGAAGATAATGTTCAGACCCGTGACCATCAGCGCGGTGCGGGTCATCAAGGCGACGCGCCCTTCGCTGCGCAAGGTGTCGTATTGAAGATTCAGCACGAATGTCGCTGGCGCGAACAGCACCAGGGGTAAGATATACGTGTTGCCCATTTCGGCGAGCCGGGCGTCGCCATTGGCGAGGGCGGACAACATCGGTTCACGGCTGAGGAAAAACAGCATCACCAGCACGAGGCTGACCATCACCGTTAAGCGTTGCGCGGCGGCAAAGGTGCGCTGTGCGGTTGGCAAATCGCCCGCGCCCAATCGGCGCGCCAAAATGCTCGCTGTCCCGGCGCTAACGAGGGAGGCACTCGCCACCAAGACCATGAACAGCGGAAAGACCAGCGTCACGGCGGTGAGCGCATCGGGGCCCACGAACCGCCCCAGATAAAAGGCATCGACCACGTTTAAAAGGCCGTTCACCACCATCACCATGATGATCGGTAGCGCATTGTTGATGAACAATTGCGGGATCGACCCGGTGAGATAGGGGTTTTCGTCAGACATGATCGTCTTCCTTGGCGTGCCCATCTGCGGGGTCTTTTGCCGCCCTTAGCGGAGGCCGGCGAAATTGCCCAACGGCTTCGCGCGCCTTTCGATGGAACTCAGCCGACCTGCGCCCCGTTGGGTTCCCAGGAGGTCCTTGCCATGGACGCAACAACACTCATTAAGCAATACCCAACGACTTTCCGAGAGGATGTGGGCCTCGATTTCCATCGAGATGACGCGGAGGGCCTTTTCCACTGGCTCACCGCCACGGTTTTGTTCGCCAAACCTGTCAGCTGGAAATCGTCCGCCAACACGGCAAAGGCATTTTTCGATGCCGGGATTGTGACAGCAGAGCAGATGGCCGACTGCGGCTGGAGCGGTCGCCTCGAAATTCTCGAGCAGTCGAGCATGCCGCGCTTTCGTGAGACGATGGCCGACTTATTGGGAGAGATGGCCGGCTATGTCGGCGAAAGGTATGCAGGCGATCTCCATCGTCTGCATGATGATTGTTCAATCGAGGGCGTCACGCGTCGATTGACCGACGTGCCCGGCATCGGTGAGCTGGGCTGCGATATCTATCTCAAAGAAGTCCAGCATATCTGGAAGACGGCGTTTCCTTACGCGGATGAAGATGCGCTGAATGCCGCACAGCAGATTGGCTTGCCAGGCCATGCTGAGCGCTTGGCCAATGGGCGGAGCCGAGAAGACTTCGTGCGATTGGTCAGCGCCCTAACAAAAGCCGCTCTCGAGAACGACAAAGCGCTCGCCAGCTAGCGTTTTAGATGTGGGCAGTGTGAGACGGCCGCGCACGATGCGTGGCCGTCCCTTTGTTGCGAGGCTTGACTAGCAGGAATTGCCGCGGTTCTGACCTGAACCATCGGACGAGACGCCCGAATTTTGACTGCATCCGTAGTCGGTACCGCCGCCGTTGCCGACGTCCAGGACGGCTGTGACGGCTGCGGCTGCGGCGGTGATCGCGACCCCGAGGAACCTCGACGCACCGACCGCGACGCCGGTCAGCACCGACGACCCGCAGGCCCGCCGCACGATCGGGGCGAGCCGAA
>CAYFHK010000084.1:0-11652 GCA_964342585.1 uncultured Caulobacterales bacterium
GCAAATCGCGGAGCAACGGCAGAGCTGGCAAAAGCGGCGGGGCACGGCCTCAGAACGCATTGCGCAGGTTCATCAGCACCAGGAAGAGACGAAGGTCGCGCTTGAAAGTGCACTGCGGGTTCCCGATACGCTCGAGGCGCGGCGCGAGAGCCTTTATGAGGCGGTTTCTGCCGCCGAAAGCCGCCGCCGCATCGCCGCGGATGCGTTAGCCGAAGTGCAATCGACACTGGCCGAGACAGAACGCGCGGCCCGCACCGCTGACGAAGCTGCCAGCCTGGCGCGCGAAGTGAAAGCGCGCGTCACCGCCGAACGCGAAGCCTCGCACACGCGGCTCGCCGACACTTTGGCGCGCGCGCGCGAAGTGCATGATGCG
This sequence comes from uncultured Caulobacterales bacterium, assembly GCA_964342585.1. Lineage (GTDB taxonomy): Bacteria > Pseudomonadota > Alphaproteobacteria > Caulobacterales > Parvularculaceae > Parvularcula. Next base: position 374 of record CAYFHK010000084.1, read on the forward strand.
GCACCGAAAGAATTGGCGGTGATCGCCGAGCACGACGCCGAGGCGCCCCTGCCCGATCATGACGCATTGGAAGCGCAAATCGACAAGCTGAAGCGCGACCGCGAAGCCCTAGGCGGGGTCAATCTGTGTGCCGATCAAGAAATGCAGGAGGTGGAAGCCCGCCTCGAAGAGATCGCGCGAGAAACCGAAGACTGTGAGGCCGCGATCGCCAAGTTGCGCGGCGCGATCGGCAGTCTTAATCGCGACGGCCGGCAGCGCCTACTCGACGCATTTGACCGGGTGAATGCGAACTTCCAAGATCTGTTCAAGCAGCTCTTTGGTGGCGGCGAGGCGGAGCTGCGGCTCGTCGATTCAGATGATCCGCTGGAAGCGGGTCTTGAAATCTTTGCTTCACCGCCGGGCAAACGGCTCGCCTCCATGTCGCTGATGTCTGGGGGCGAGCAGGCGCTGACCGCTACGGCACTGATCTTTGCGGTGTTCCGGTCGAACCCAGCCCCTGTCTGCGTGCTGGACGAGGTCGATGCCCCGCTCGACGATGCGAACACGGACCGCTTCTGCGCCATGTTGGCCAAGATGGCGGAGGACACGAACACGCGCTTCATTGCCATCACCCACCATCCGCTCACCATGTCGCGCATGGACCGGCTCTACGGGGTCACCATGATCGAGCGCGGCGTTAGCCAGCTCGTGAGCGTGGACCTCGCCGAGGCAGAAAAAATGGCGGCCTAAGCCGCCATTCCCTTATTCAACGCTTGAGGTGACCTCGCGATAGGAGGCCTCAGCCTGACGCATTTTCTCGCGGCCCTCAGCGACCATTTTGCGGCCCTTTTGGATATCTGACCGTCCGTCATTGATGGCCTTGCGGCCTTTCTTCAGGCGGTCATTCGCATCCTTGAGATCATCTTCGGCTTTCTCGACAACCCGGCTGAGCCGTTTCAGACGATCCGCTTCTGCCTCGGCATATTCTGCCGATTGGGCGAGACCCGTCATTTCGACCGCATCGTCGTAATCCTCACGCGCTTCGAACAGGGCCCGTTCCGCAGAGCGGGCCTCTCGCGTGCCGCGTTCCACGTCGCGCTCGCCTTGCGCAAGCTCACGTTCGCCGCGCTCGATCAGCTTCTCGCCACGCTCGACCTGTTTTTCGCCGTCTTTCCAATCCTCAGAAACAGACTCCACCTGGTCGCCAAAGGTCTCTTCAGCAAAGCCGATCGTGGCACAGCCCGAAGCCATTGTGCCAAGGGCAAGCGAGGCCAAAAAGGTCCGAAGGGAAGTCAACTGCATCGTTCTCTCTATATGTCGTTTCATCATCATGCTTAAGCATATAGCACTCAGTGCCGCTTTGGCTGCGCGCATTTGGTCGATGGGCCGTATCGTCGCAACCGAACCGGGTTTTTGATGCGGCGCACCATCGCCCTCAAGCCCACGGTTGACGGGCGTTCCAGTCACCGTTAGACCCCCGCGGAATTTGATCACGGGATCGAGCTCTCGCTCCAGTGCCCCTTTTGTCCATGACCGATGAAACACCCTCTGCGAGGACCCAGCTGGACGCCCTCGCTGAACGTGTGGAGCGCGGTCGCGAGGCGGCGGGGTTAAATCCGCAGCCATCGAAGGTGGCAGCGGCGCGCGACGCGGGTGACGGCCTTCGGATCGCGATCGAATTTGTGGTTTCTGTGCTGGTCGGGGCCGGGCTTGGTTATGTGCTCGGAGACGCGGCTGGGGCAAAAGTGATCGGGCTCTTGCTCGGCATGCTGGTGGGGTTCGCTGCGGGGGTTCGCAGTGCCTACAAAGTTGGCATGGCGGCTGTGGCGAGACAGTCCGACAATAAGGAAGACGCGGGCAATGCTCGACAGGATGACTGACCTCGCCGCTGACCTGATCCGGTCGCTAATGATTCTGCCGTTGCAAGCGGCCGGGCCCCTCGATCAATTCGAGATCCGCACCATTATTCCGCTTCCCGCCAACCCAAGCTCGCTCGACCTCAGCGTCACCAACTCGACGCTTTGGATGGCCATCGCCTTTGGCGCGATCGTGCTGTTCTTAATGGCGGCCACCCGACGGCTCTCCCTGATCCCCGGCGGGATGCAGTCGGTCGCGGAAGTCACTTACGAATTTGTCGCGAAAATGGTGCGTGACGCGATGGGCGCCGAAGGGCGGCCTTTTTTCCCTTACGTTTTCACTCTTTTCCTGTTCATCTTCGTGGTGAACATTTTTGGCCTGCTGCCAACGATCCCTGGCACGCCTGAAGCGTTTCACGTCTTCACCCCGACGAGCCACATCATCGTGACCTTCGCGCTGGCCTGTCTTTCGGTTGGGTTGGTTCTGGTCATCGGCTTTATGAAAAACGGGCTTGGGTTCCTTCGCCTCTTTGCACCGGCCGGCGTGCCGCTGTGGCTGATGCCGCTGATCGCGCCGATCGAAGTTGTGTCCTTCCTTTCGCGCCCCGTGAGCCTCGCTGTTCGTTTGTTTGCGAACATGCTTGCAGGCCACATTGTGTTGAAAGTGTTCGCCGGGTTCGTGGCCTCAATGCTCTCAGTGGGTGGCGCCGTCGCCGCGCTTTCGATCCTGCCGCTCTTCGGCATGGTCGGCGTGTTCCTGCTCGAGATTCTCGTGGCCTTCCTACAAGCCTTCGTGTTCGCGGTGTTGACCTGCATCTACTTACAGGATGCGTTGCACCCAGCACACTGATCACCCTTTTCGTTTAACCCATGAGGTGCCGGAGGACCGGCGCCAGCAACAACCTCGGAGATGACACCATGGATGCGGAAGCAGCAAAATATATCGGTGCCGGCCTTGCGGTTCTCCCGCTTCTCGGCGTGGGCCTCGGCCTTGGCATTCTGTTCGGTAACTTTATGCAGGGCGCGTTCCGTAACCCGTCCGCACAAGGCGGCCTGACCGGTACGTTCTACATCGCCTTCGCTCTGACCGAAGCAACGGGCCTCTTTGCGCTCGTGGTCGCGGTTCTGATCCTCTTCAGCTAAGGCGTTTCGGCTTTCGCCCTGGCCTCAGGGTGGAGCCTATTGATTGGTGAAGGGGCGCAAACATCCGTCTTGCGCCCTTTGCCGTATCCGGCGGTCCGTTCGCGGCAATGGGTCGCCTTGTCCAAGGGTATTCATCGATGATGGCACGTCTCCTGACCGGCGCCCTTTCGGCCATTGCGCTGCTTGGCGCGGCCCATGCCGCCGAGGCGGAAGAAGCAAGCGGCGGGCTGCCGCAGCTCAACCCGGAAACCTATCCGAGCCAGCTCTTCTGGCTCCTGATCATTTTCTTCGCGCTCTATTTCGTGGTGAGCAAAACCTTCCTCCCCCGCATTGGCGAGGTGATCGAAGAGCGGCGCAGCCGCATTGCCGACGACTACGACAAGGCGGCTGAATTCAAGCGCGACGCCGAAACCGCAGAGGCGGCGTATAACAAGGCTTTGGCCGATGCGAAGGCATCTGCGGCCCGTATCGCTGCTGAGACCAAAGCGAGCCTCGACGCAGAAATCGCTGAGATGGAAGCCGAGACAGACAAGCAGCTCGAAACCGATATCGCGGCGGCCGAAGAGCGCATCGCGGCCACCGCGGAGAAGGCCGCTGAGGCCATCCGCGAAGCAGCACGCGACACGACCAAAGCCCTTGTCGCGGCGCTGATCGATGAGACGCCTTCAGACGAGACCGTCGAAGCGGCCCTCCAAAAAGTAGGAGCCTAAGCCATGAGCCTCATCGCAATCATCAGTGCCGAAGGCCCCGTGAAGCTCGCGGCCGCTCAAGAGGAGCAATACACCGATGAAACCCTCGTCGGCGAAGCCATGGAAGAGGCCTATGCTGAGGATGGCTACGACTCGATCCTAATGGACACGAATCTGTGGGTGCTTGTTGCCTTCGCCATCGTGGTGGCGATCGGTCTTTGGCAGGGCGTGCCCGGCTTAATCGGCAAGTTCGTCAATTCGCGCGCGGATGAAATCCGTGGCCAGCTCGACGAAGCGCGTGCAACCCGCGAGGAAGCGCAGCGCTTGCTCGCCGACTACCAAAAACGCCAACGCCAGGCCGAAGACGAAGCCGCCGGCATTGTCGAGCAAGCCAAGGCCGACGCGAAAGCCATGGCCAAAGAAGCGCGGGTGAAGCTGGACGAACAGCTCGCGCGCCGCCGCAAAGCCGCTGAAGACCGGATTGCGCGGGCCGAGGCCCAGGCCATTGCGGAAGTACGAGGCAAGACCGCCGACGTGGCGGTTGCCGCTGCCAAGGAAATCATCGCCAGCCGCGTTGACGATCGCGCGCAATCTGCGCTGATCGACAAAGCCATCGCCGATGTGCGGGGCCGGCTGAACTAGTCGCTGCCGAGATCGAACAGAATAACCCCGCCACCAGCTTTGGTCGGCGGGGTTTTTATGTCTCAGCCTTCGGTTTGCTCGTGCGGAAATAGCCCACCAAAGCGAGGGTTTGCGCGGTGAGAAGGGCAATCATCGGGATGGCGCCACTCACGGCAAAGGCCCGCGTCGCCTCTTGCCCATCGGCTGACAGAATAACGCTGATGGCGATCACCGCGAGTGTGCCGCCCCAGAAAAGCCGCTCAGCCACCGGCGGCACCGCTTTTTGTGAGGTGATCATGGCGAGCACATATGCCCCCGAATCAGCGCTCGTCAGCAGAAAGATGAAGACCAACGCCACAGCCAGGGTTTGCGTGATCGCGGTGATCGGCAAACTCTCGAGCAAGAGAAAGATCGCCTTGGGCGCGTTTTCGAAATCGGTGATACCGAAATCCACACCCGATGACTGGAAGTGGATGGCAGCGCCGCCAAAGATCGAGAACCACACCAGGGTCACTATAGAGGGGATGAGCACTACCCCTGCCACGAAGGTGCGCAAGCGTCGGCCATAGCTGATCCGCGCGATGAAGGCGCCGACAAAGGGCGTCCAGGCCACCCACCAAAGGAGGTAGGTGATGCTCCAGCCATGGGTCCAGGCGCGTGCCTCCCCCTCTGGCCGAAGTGTGGTGGAGAGGGCCCAGAACTGTACGAGATAGGCAGTGAGGCTGTCCCACGCAGTTTGCAAGATAGCTGAGGTTGGCCCAGCGATCAGCACAAAGAGCGCCAGACCCCCGGCCATCACCAAGTTGATATTCGACAGGACCGCAATGCCGCGTCGGAGACCGACCACAGCTGAGGAGAGGTAAGCGACGGTCAAAATGACCATGATCACAGCTTGGAGGAGGACGGAATCCGCGATCGCGCCCTGGGACAGCCGTCCAACGCCCGCGGACATTTGGAATGCCCCCTGCCCCAGCGTCGCGACGATGCCGAAGACAACGGCGATGACCGCGCCCCAATCGATGATGCGGCGCCATCCCAATGGCAGCTTGGCGAAGGGCGCGCTCGGCATGGGGGGCGTTGCAGCATCGCGCATGGCGACGCCCACCACCAATCCCGCGAGCGCATAGATGGCCCACGCGTGGATCGCCCAATGAAACTGCGTGATGGCCAGCGAATCGCGGCGCGCCGCATCGCTCATGGACGCCGCGCCGCCCGGCGGCGGCGTCACCCAATGGATCAGCGGTTCGGCCGCACCCCAAAAGACGAGGCCCGTCCCCATGCCGGCAGCGAACAGCATCGCAAACCAGGTGAGGAGGCGGAATTCTGGCTGGGCCCCCGCCCCGCCAAGGCGTCGGGAGCCTAAGGGCGAACACGCGATGACAGCACATATCACGACAGCGCCCAGAGCGATGGCCAACGTGGCGCCGTTGAAGAGATTGAGGAAGATCGTTGAGGCTGACTGAACCGTGCCAATGGCCCCCTCGGGCCCGAGGAGGGCGATCAGCGCAACGGCCGTCACGATCAGGTGCGGCAGGTGTCGCCGCGCGAAACGGGCCCCTACCCCCATCAGGCGGCCGGGCGCTCCCGCCGTCGGCGCAGCATCACCAGGTAGACGCCCACAAGACCCGCCGCGAGACCGTACCAAGTGATGGCATAGCCCAAATGCCTGTTGGAGAATTCGATCCGCGTGGTGCCGCCTAAGGGCATGGTCCCTGGCGCGGTGTTATCATTTCGGTCAATCATCAGGGCGGTGATCACCTCGTCCGCCGCATCAGGCACTAAGTAATTGGCGAGGGGTGGGCCCGCGCGGCTGTAGAAACGGCCAGCATTAAGATCAGGCGGCGCTGCGAACGGCCCCGTCTCGGCCACCCAATCGCGCGCCAACCCTGTAATCGCGCCTTGATCGGTGAAGTCGGCCACGGCACTCGTCGCGGCATCGCTGACAAAGCCGTGATTGACGAGCACGATCTCGCCCACCCGCGGCCCTGCCGTGATCCGCTGGGCAGTGAACACATACCACCCAGGCGTCCCGTCATAGAGCCCCTGAACCAGCGCGCGCCTATCCGAAGCGGGTGCAGTTTCGACGGACACCGGTCGATAGGTGGGGATCTCTCCATCTTGCGAGAGGATGTCTATGAGGGGGATCGGCGCCGCATTCACCCGCGCCTCAACGGTGGAGATCAGCTCTTCTTTCCATTGCAGGCGCATGACCTGCCAGGTGCCCAAACTGATCAACACGCCGAGGGCGAGGAGGACACCGATGGAGAGGAATGGACGGCGCCAAGGCGGATCAAATCGAAGGGCGCTCACTCGAGGCGCCCCTCCGCCGCTTTATTCCGATACTGCATAGCGAAGAGGATCGCCTTGGCCGGGCGCAGCAGCAATGCGGTCAATGCGCCCGTGAAGCCAAACGCAAGGAGCAATGTGAGCCAAGGCGGCGCCCCAAATGCGAACCGCACAATCACGGCGAACAGCACAGCGAACGTGCCAACAATCGACATCACGAAAAACGCAGGACCGTCGCCTGAATCCGCGATGCGATAGTCTAAGCCGCAGCTTGGGCACTGATCTTTAAGGCCGAGAAAGCCATCGAAAAGCTGGCCGCGACCGCACCGAGGACACTTCCCCGCCATGCCAACCTTCATGGGGCTTTGGGGCGGGAAGTAGACGTCGGCGTTCGGATCGTCGGGCACGCGCCGTCCCTTAGGAGAGCATCCCCTGATTGCCGAGGATATAGATCATCGCGAAGAGGAAGAGCCACACCACGTCGACAAAGTGCCAGTACCAGGCCGCGGACTCGAAGCCGAAATGGCGTTCGGCGGTGAATTGCCCCGCAAGGCCCCGGAACAAGCAGACCGCAAGGAAGATGGTGCCGACCAACACATGGAAGCCGTGGAAACCGGTCGCCATGAAGAAGCTCGAGCCATAGATTGACCCACCGGAGAAGCTGAACATGTCGCCAGCCAGCGCTTCGTAATACTCAACGCCCTGGAAGAAGCTGAACACAACGCCGAGCGCGACAGTCGACACGAGGCCCCAGATGAAACCGCGCTGGTCGCCAACCGTGATCGCGTGGTGTGCCCAAGTGACTGTCGTACCCGACAACAAGAGGATCAGCGTGTTGACCAGCGGCAACTGCCACGGGCTGAGCGGGCGGACGCCTTCGGGCGGCCACTGCCCACCAAGGGCGTGGAATTTCGCATCGTTCTGCAAGAAGGCTGGCAGCCCAGCGTTGTTCAGCATCTGCGTGCCGTCGGCGAGCAGGATGGCATCCCCTGCCGTCGGGTAAAGCGCGCCCGCAAAGAACGCCCAGAACCACGCTACGAAGAACATAACCTCGGACATGATGAACAGCACGACGCCGTAGCGGAAACCGATCCGCACCACGGAGGAGGTGTTCTCTCCGCGCAGGCTTTCGAGCGTTACGTCACGCCACCAACCGGCCATCGTGAAGAGCACGCCGACAAAGCCCAAGATGAATACCCAGGGGCCCGACATGCCGAAAAGCTTGATCTCTGAATAGCTCCACACGATCGCGCCGAGCATCATCACAGCAGCGAATGCGGAGCCGACAAGCGGCCACGGGCTTGGATTGACGAGGTGATAATCGTGTTTGACGTCGCCGGCCATGCGCTTGGTCCCGTTCTATTCTAGTCTTAAAGCTTCGCGTTCGTTCGCAGCGCAGCACCGATAGCCGCCACCGCCGCGAAGATCAAATCCAAACAACGCCCTTTCGTGTCGCAGATTGCGTAAAGGTCACGTTGTTTTATCGCTTGACCCAAAGCGCCGGGTTCGGCGGACTGTCTAGAGGGTTCGGGGGAGAGATCATCCAGTGAGCGAGATCGAAGAGAAGTATGTATTCATCTCGTATAATCGCGAGGACACACGACGCGTCAAAAGCGTCTTGAAAGCGCTCGACAAGGCCAACATCGCCTATTGGATCGACGAGACGGGGATTGAGCCCAGCGCAAACTGGGCGCGCACGATCAAGCGGAAAGTCGAGGGCGCGAGCGCTTTTGTGCTCTTTCAGTCGAAGGCCTATCACCGGCGCGAAGGCTCTTTTTTGCACAAAGAGATCGAGATCGCGGTGGATCACATCCGGCGCTATCACCCCGAGACCCGTTGGTTCTTCACCTATCAGCTCGACAAAGTGCCCCCGCCTGATGTTACGATCGATACCGATCGCAACCTCAGGGACTACCATGTGATTGAGGCGTGGAAGGCGCCCCGCCGGTCGCGGAAAACACTGGTACAGCATCTGAACGAGATATTGTTAAATCCTGATGCTGATCTCGCACAGTTGAGACTAACAAATGCTTCGGATGTAGATGGATATTTTTTGCTTTTTTCCGAATACGATCTCCCGTCTTCTCAAGTACCATCCGAATTCAACATCAAATCTTTTTTTGAGGACACGCTCGATATTTCTGTCTTACGTTTGCCAGCGAAGCGCGGACGAACGATATATTTCGATATACCAGCAGGTGAATGGCGTCTAACATTCGTGAACTATTCCGGAGGTGGGCTCGCTACAATTGTCACGAGGGCGGTTTTCGGGATTGCGGCGCCGATACGGATCGCCTCGCTGTTGGACCTCGATATCGCACCAAGACAGCGCATTCATCTAAATGCCGTCACAACAAAGAATACGGGGCCGGTTTGGTCGATCCGTCCAAGCGACTACTACTTTACCATCGAAAAAGTCGGTGATTGACCTTGGCCTAATCGTGCAAACGCGGGTTCGTCTTTTCGATCGTGACTTGGATCACGCGCGGTGAGCGGTGCTTCAACCGCAGCATGGCGTCATCCATTTTGGGATATTTCCGGCGCAGATTCCGCACCAGCTTTTGCACGGGCTTAAAGTATGGCGCGAGCAGCGCGAGCCCCAACGCGATCATGATGAGCCCGAGCGGAATGGGCATCGGCAACACGACCATGCCGGCCAACACCAGGAAACTTCCGGTGATTTTATGGAGTAAGGCGAGCAGGCCGGCCGTCACAGTTGGTTCATCACTCGTTAACGCGTGGGTGGACTTAATCACATCGAGAGCTCAGCGCAATCTAGACTGAACCCATGACGGTCGGGTTAAGCGCATTTGCCGCTCCGCCCAGACCGCTGCGGGATGGTGCCAGATCGTGGCAAAAACGAGGCCACCGCGGCGCTACGTCCACCTTCTCTTTGCGCCGAAAGCCCGCCATAGAGCCGCGCATGCCCTATAAATCCCTGCGCGACTTCATCGACGTCCTCGAAGCCAATAACGATCTGGTGCGCATCAGCGAGCCGGTCTCGACGGTCCTCGAGATGACGGAGCTGCACCGACGGGTCTTGGCGAAGGGTGGCCCTGCCCTTTTGTTCGAGCGCCCGATTATGCCCGATGGCCGCGAGAGCGACATCCCCGTCTTGGTCAATCTCTTCGGCACCGTGGAGCGGGTCGCGCGCGCCGTGACCTTTGGCGGGAAGACCCGCACCACCGGCGCGGAGTTGCGCGAAGTCGGCGAGACCTTGGCCTTCCTTCGCCAGCCCGAGCCGCCGCAAGGCCTGAAAGACGCAATGGAGCTACTGCCGCTCGCCAAACAGGTGCTCGCGATGCGGCCTTCCTCCGTGCGTCGCGCCCCCTGCCAAGAGGTGGTGCTGGAGGGCGATGATATCGACCTGGAAGCCCTCCCCATACAGACTTGTTGGCCGGGTGAGCCCGCGCCGCTCATCACCTGGCCGCTGATCGTGACGAAGGGGCCGGGCGATGCGCGGGAGGATAATTTCAATCTCGGCATCTACCGGATGCAGCGCCTGTCGAAAAACAAGACGATCATGCGTTGGCTGAAACATCGCGGCGGCGCGCAACACCATCAGCGGTGGGCGAAGGAAAAGTCAGAGCCGCTGCCCGCCGCAGCTGTTCTCGGCGCCGATCCGGGGACGATCTTGGCGGCGGTCACGCCTGTGCCCGATACGTTGTCGGAATATCAGTTCGCGGGACTGTTGCGCGGCAAGAAAGCGGAGCTGGTCGACTGCAAGACCGTGCCGTTGAAAGTCCCGGCCGAGGCGGAAATCGTGCTCGAGGGCTATGTCTCGCTCGATGAGTATGCGGATGAAGGCCCCTATGGCGACCACACCGGCTACTATAACTCTGTTGAGCGCTTCCCCGTCTTCACCGTGACGGCGATCACGCGACGTGAAAAACCCATCTATCTCTCGACCTTCACCGGGCGCCCGCCGGATGAACCCTCCGTGCTCGGCGAAGCGCTGAATGAGGTTTTCATCCCCCTCCTCCAGCAGCAATTCCCCGAGATTGTGGATTTCTGGCTGCCGCCGGAGGGCTGCTCTTACCGCATCGCGGTGATCAGCATGAAGAAGGCCTATCCGGGCCACGCCAAGCGCGTGATGCTGGGCGCGTGGTCCTATCTTCGGCAGTTCATGTACACCAAATGGGTGATCGTCGTGGATGCCGATATCAATACGCGCGATTGGAAAGATGTTTGGTGGGCCATCACCACCAAGATGGATCCCGCGCGCGATATCACAATGCTGGAGAACACCCCGATCGACTATCTCGACTTTGCCTCGCCCGTCTCCGGTTTAGGGTCGAAGATCGGCCTAGATGCCACAGACAAATGGCCCGGTGAGACCAATCGCGAATGGGGCGAGGTGTTAGAAATGGAAAAGTCGGTCACGGATAAGGTGACCGACTTGATGCAGCGTCTATCGCTTTAAGCCGCAGTCGGACTACGCGTCCGGCGGCAATTGGCAGAAGCTACAGATTTTGTTGCCGTCAGGATCCCGCAAATACGCGCCATAGGCATTGCCGGGCGCCTTAGGGCGTTTTCCCGGCGGCCCGTCGCAGGTGCCGCCCGCTTCTAGACCCGCTTTGTGGAAAGCATCTACCTCCTCTTTCGAGGCAGCCTTAAAGCCGATGGTGCCGCCATTCGCGAACGTCGCAGGCTCACCATTTGCAGGGCTCCCGACACCGAAGGCCATGCCATCGTGCCGGTAGAA
>CAYFHK010000085.1:0-11578 GCA_964342585.1 uncultured Caulobacterales bacterium
CATCACGCCGACGACCCCCGCCACGTGGTAGCAATATTCGAGGGTGTCCTCGAGGCTCGCATAGCTGCGACCATCCACATCCATTTCAAAGCCGCGCAGCAGATCATAGGGGTGCGCGGCAGGGATCTTGTTCGCCATGACCACTTCTTGCAGCGCTTGAAAGGCCGGCTCGTCGGTGGGCTCGCCCGCAATCGCGCGCGCGGTGGCGTTGCGTAAATAGTCGAGGTCCGAGCGTTGCGGGATGTGGGGACCTGCAGCGTCAGGGTCGGCAAAGCCCAGATTTTGGCCGTCGATCACATCGTCGCAGTGTCGGCACCAAGCATAGAGCATGTGCGCGTGCCGCTTCATGTGCGGGCGAAAAAGGAGAGAGGCAAGGGCAAAACTCTTCGAGCCCTTAGCGATGGCTTCGCGGGCACGCAGTGCTGCGACATCCGTCTCCGCCATCCTCAACTCCCTTTCTTCGCTTCGCTGCGGTTATGCCGCTTGCGTGTCATTTCTTCTCGTCAGACCGAAATCTTCGATCATGAGCGCCGCGGTGGCCTTCGCCGAGCCGACGACGCCAGGAATCCCGGCACCTGGATGGGTGCCCGCCCCCACAAAGTACAGATTGTTGAGACGGTCGTCACGATTGTGAAGCCGGAAATACGCTGACTGCGTCAACACAGGTTCGAGACTAAAGGCGCTGCCAGCGTGGGCATTCAGCTCTGTTTTGAAGTCTGCGGGCGTGAATATGTGGCTGGTGACCAGGTTTTCTCGCAAGCCCGGCAGATAACGCTCTTCCAGATATTCGAAAATCCGATCACGATATTGTGGCCCAACCACAGACCAATCGATATCGGCTTTATCGAGATTGGGCACGGGCGAGAGCACGTAAAAGCCATCGCAGCCGGCCGGAGCCAGGGCCGGGTCCGTGGCCGTCGGCCGGTGCAGATAAAGCGAGAAATCGTCGGGCAGGTTGGGGCCCTTAAAGATCTCAGCAATCAGCTCGCGATAGCGCGGGCCAAAGAGGATCGAGTGGTGGGCAATGTCGGGATACTGCTTCTTCACCCCGAAATAGGCGACGAAGAGCGACATCGAATAGCGCTTTGACTTGAGGCTGCGCGACATCGTCTGTCCACGGGCATTCCGTCCCAAGAGCTTTTCATAGGTGTGGACGACATCTGCATTTGACGCGACGGTGTCGAATTCTTGGTGGAAGCCTGATTTCGTCGTGACGGCGGTGACCTTATCGCCCACGGCTTTGATCTCTTCGACCGGATCGCCGAGGCGCACCGTGCCGCCCAAATCTTGGAACAGGCGGCCGAGCCCTTGCACGAGCGCGCCGGTACCGCCGCGCGGGAACCAGACGCCCCATTTGCGCTCCAGCGCGTGGATCAGCGCGTAAATCGATGACGTCTTATGCGGATCGCCGCCCACCAAAAGCGTATGGAAGCTGAAGGCTTGGCGGAGCTGTTCGTCTTCGATGAAGTCGGCCACGCGACCGTAAACGCTGCGGAAGGCTTGAAGTGTCGTCAGCTGTGGGGCGGCTTTCACCATGGACCAAAAATTGAGGAACGGCACAGCGCCGAGCTTGATATAGCCTTCCTCAAAGACAGCTTCAGAATATTGGTAAAAACGGCGATAGCCCTCTACATCCTTGGGGCTCTTCGCCGCGATTTGCTCTTCCAGGCGGGCGGAGTCCTTCGTGTAATCGAAGGCGTAGCCGTCTTCCCAGTGAAGCCGATAAAGGGGATCGACCTCGATCAGCTCGACATAGTCTTCGAGCTTTTTGCCCGCGCCATCGAAGACTTCCTGAAGGGCGGAAGGATCGGTCACCACCGTGGGACCGGCATCGAAGGTGAACCCGTCGAGCTCATAAACATAGGCGCGGCCGCCCAGCTTATCTCGGCCTTCGAACAGCACGGTATCAAAACCGGCTGTCTGGAGGCGACAGGCGAGGGCAAGGCCCCCAAATCCGCCGCCGATCACGGCCGCTGCTGGTTTCTCGGTCATCCTAATAGCCCTTCCTGAACTTGGGTCGCGGGGCGGCGTCCTGGCAAAGCCCGGAATGCGGCGCCCAGCGGCACGGGCGGTTTCCCTGCTAACACCCGCGCTTTATCCCCTAGCGTGCTTCGTCCCGCGTAAAATCGCTCAACCAGCCCCTCGGGCAAGCCATAGAAGCGCTTCAGGACAATATACCGCTCCTCTGGCTTGGCCGCGCGGAACAGCATGCGGTTGAGAAGACGGTAAAATCCATGGCGCGCCCACTGCTCGCGTGCATGCGCCTCGACCAACGCCCGCGCGATGGCCGTGTCTGCTGGCGGGGCGGCTGCGATCACATCCGCCAGCCGAACGGCGTCGCCTAAAGAATAGCCGGTGACGGGGTGGAAAAGCCCCGCGCGCAGGCCAATCGGCGCTGGGCCATTCAGCGGCAGGTCCGCCCAATAGGCGTCAATATCGCCCTCGAGCACGATGGGGAGAATGCCTTGCTCCTCGCGGATCGTCTGGGTGATCGTCCATCCCTTCGCCGTCGCATAGCGCCCGATCTCTTCGCGCAGTTGGCCAATCGGCAAGTCGTGGCCATCGGCATAATACGTGTCTTCGATCAGCGCAGTGCGATCGGTGAAGGGCAGCACATAGACGAATCGGTAGCCATCCGTTTGCGGCACGGTCGCGTCCATGATGATCGGCGCCTTGAGCCCATGCGGGCCGGCGAATTCGACTTCCAGGCCCAAGAATTTTTGGAAGCCCAGCGTCATTGCCGAGGAGGCCAAGGGGCCGCGCGCGTCAAACACGGTCGTTGCGGTGAAGCTTCGTCCATCGGCGAGCTGCGCAGATTTCGCGTCGAGCCCTATAATCTCGGCCGCGTCGATCACCGTGATGCCTGAGGTTGACCGCAAAACCTTATCAAACCGCGCCGCCGTTAGGCTTTGATATCCCGTCGACAGCTGGCGGCTCAAATCGGGGAAGGCGACCTGTTGGCTCCCCCAGCGGTGGACGATGAAGGGATCAAGCCACTCCAGCTGGCTTGGGCTCACATCGGTGGCATGGCACGACCAGGTGTGGTTACCGCCAAGGGAGCGTCCTCGCTCTACCAAGGCGATCCGCAATGAGGGGTGTTTTTGGGCGAGCCGATAAGCGGTGAGACCGGCCGACAAGCCGGCGCCAGCAAAAAGGACATCAAAATGCGCATCGGCCACGGGGTGGGCTTTGCCCGGATTTCCCCGCCGCGTCCAGCGAACGCGCGGCTAAGGCGATGCATGGTGATAGGATTTCGCACAGCGGCACTGGGTTTCGTACGCCGTCCCCTTTTCAAGCCGTTCAGAATTTGCCTATAGGCAGCAGACTTTACGTTGCGCCGCGACATTTTCCCGTCTGGTATGCGCGCTGATCTGGGCCCAGGTCACCGAGAAGAGGTCATGATGCTCGCCGAGAACGAATTCCTTTTAAACTATTTGCCGATCCTCATTTTCACCGGCATCGCCGCCGTCCTGGGTATTGCTTTTCTCGTGCTGCCTATGGTGCTGGCGCCGTCTGATCCAGACCCGGAAAAAGTGTCGACCTATGAGTGCGGGTTCAACGCCTTCGAAGACGCACGGATGAAGTTCGACGTGCAGTTCTACATCGTCGCGATCTTGTTCATCATCGTCGATTTGGACGTGGCGTTTTTGTTTCCTTGGGCAGTGACGCTGTTCAATCCAGAGCTTGGGCTTGATCGCAGTTTCCAGATCGCCAGCTTCTGGTCGATGTTCGTGTTCTTGGCGGTGTTTTTCATTGGCTTCCTCTATGAGTGGAAGAAAGGAGCGCTGGAATGGCGCTAGACGACCCAAAAACCAAAACCGCGCCGCCGACGGAATTTGCGCCTGAGGCGCCCACCGGCAATCAGCCCGCGATCATCACGCCCGATCAGATCCCTTACGGCACGGCGGCGCGCTCAAAGGTTCAAGGCTACAACCCAACCGACGAAGATCCGTTCTTCAAACAGGTGAACAGCGAGCTGGCGGACCAGGGCTTCTTCACGGCCCCGGCTGATGCTGTGATCAACTGGGCGCGCACGGGCTCGCTGATGTGGATGACCTTTGGTCTCGCCTGCTGCGCGGTGGAAATGATGCAGGCGTCGATGCCACGCTACGACCTCGAACGGTTCGGCATGGCACCGCGCGCCTCGCCGCGCCAATCCGATTTGATGATCGTTGCGGGCACGCTGACCAACAAAATGGCCCCGGCGCTGCGCAAGGTTTACGACCAAATGCCAGAGCCGCGCTACGTGGTTTCCATGGGCTCCTGCGCCAATGGCGGCGGCTATTATCACTATAGCTATTCCGTTGTGCGCGGCTGCGACCGCATTGTGCCGGTGGATGTCTATGTGCCCGGCTGCCCGCCGACCGCCGAAGCGCTCGTCTATGGGTTGCTCCAACTGCAAAAGAAAATCCGCCGTGAGGGGACGATCCGTCGGTAATTTACCGATGCGACCGAGACGCGCAGGAATATCCTATGTCTGACGAATTGATCGAGCTGAAAGAGCACATCGAAGGCACGCTGGGCGAAAACCTCGTCGCCGCTGAGCTCGCCCATGGTGAACTCAACATCACGGTGCCTGCGGGCAAAATCTGCGAGACGCTGAAATTTCTTCGCGATGATCCGATGTGCCGCTTTTTGCAGCTGATCGACCTTTGTGGTGTCGACTACCCCGAGCGCCGCAAGCGGTTCGATGTGGTCTACCATCTGCTCAGCCTCCACCATAATACGCGTATCCGCGTGAAAGCCGCGGTGGCAGATGGGGAGAGTATTCCGACCACTGTGGAAGTTTATCCCTGTGCGGATTGGTTCGAGCGTGAAGCCTTCGACATGTACGGCATTGTCTTTGAGGGCCACCCTGATTTGCGCCGCATTCTGACGGACTACGGTTTCGAGGGGCATCCCCTGCGCAAGGACTTCCCGCTCACGGGCCACACCGAGGTCCGCTACGATGACGAGCAAATGCGAGTCATTTATGAGCCGGTGAAATTGACCCAGGACTATCGCAATTTCGATTATCTCAGCCCGTGGAATGGCAGTGAATATGTGCTGCCGGGCGATGAGAAATCAGGCGCACCCAAAGGGTAACGGGCGGGGAAGCGCGCTCCCCCGCAAACGTAGGCGCCTATTCAGCGTCCGCCATCATTCCGTCTTCGGACATGTTATCCGATTTCATGTCTGAGCCTGCCTTCATTTTGGCATCCTCTTGCATATCGCCGCCATCTTTCATCATGGCGTCATCCTTCATCATGCCAGCTTCGGATTTCATATCTGCGTCCGCCATCTCGTCCTGAAAGGCGAGGGCGGGTGACGTCATCAGAACGGCGCTTGCGAACATCATAGGAAATTTTGCGATCATGGGATGGGCTCCTTTTTGCTGTACCCGTCCGTTTTTTCGCCTTGGTAGATCTGCTCGTTACGGTCATCCGGTTCACAGTCATGTGACCAGTCACTGCGGTCTGGGAGTTGCAACCCACGACGATCGGCGCAGACTAAGCGGACAGAGCAAAGGAGTTGCGCGATGGAACGGCTAAACGGGGGCTGCTTATGCGGCGCGGTGCGATTCTCAGCCATCCCTCAAAACGCGGAGATCGACGCCTGTCATTGCGGCATGTGCCAACGCATGGCCGGTGGGCCGGTGCTCGCCGTAAAATGCGGGGATACCCTCGAGCTCGCCGACGGTGCGCCGGTGAGCTTTTATCAGTCCTCCGAATGGGCTGAGCGGGGCTTTTGTCAAAAATGCGGATCGTCGATGTTTTGGCGGATGCGGGATGGCAGTATGTCGTTCGTGCACGCCGGTGCCTTTGATGCGCTGCCATCGGAGATGTCCCTCGATGTTGAAATCTTCATCGAGGACAAACCGCCTTACTACGCCTTTGCCGGTGAGCGAAAACGGATGACCGGTGAAGAGGTCGCGGCGATGTTTGGCGACACGCCGAGTTGACCTCGCGCGCCATTCGGCAGATTGTGCGCGTGTCCAGAGGGAGGACCCCATCAGTGAACATGTGACGAGGGCGCAACGGCTGACAGCTGGGTTCTGCCCATTCCCGACCCGATTTTGCGGGCCTGTCAGCGTTTCATCTCGTCAAATTCACTGGAGGTGACCGATGCACGGTCCTTGTCCGAATTCGCTCTATCCGATGCCGGGGTTCCCCCGCGTTGTCTTTCTCAGAAATGCCATTTCCGTGCCGAACATCGAGGTCGGCGAGTACACCTATTACGATGATCCCGGTGGCGCCGAGCGGTGGGAGGAACGGAATGTCATCTACCACTATGAGCATACCGGCGATCGCTTGCGCATCGGACGCTTCGTGATGCTTGCCCATGGGAGCCGGTTCATCATGAGCGGCGCGAACCATCTGATGTCCGGCTTTTCCACCTATCCGTTCTCGAATTTCGGTGGCGGGTGGGAGGAGGGCTTCGACCTCGATGAGTGGAAGCAGGTGGCCCGCGGCGACACGGTCGTCCATGCCGATGTTTGGATCGGCAACAACGCGACCGTCATGCCCGGTGTGACAATCGGGGCGGGCGCCATTATCGGCGCCAATGCTGTGGTCGCCAAGGATGTCCCGCCTTACGCAATTGTCGTGGGCAATCCTGGCAAGGTGGTGAAGTATCGGTTCCACGAAGCCACGATTGCGCGGCTTTTGGCCATTTCCTGGTGGGACTGGCCGGCCGAGAAGCTGACGATGAACTTGGCTGCTGTGCGCGGCGGCGATCTGGAGGCATTAGAAGCTGCGGCCGCTGCATGACCGATGCCGATCAGGGCTGCTAAACTTCCAAATACCCACCGTGGAGCCCGATCGTGTCGCAAGATCTTCAACGCAATCCCGTGCATCTCGGCCTTGGGGCCACCGCTGTGCCGCAGCCGCCCATCACCGGGCTGGAATGGTATGAGGGCTATACAGCGCGCACGGCAGCCGACGGGCTCGAGGGGCGCCTTGTGAGCATGTACAGCTTCACGGCGCCTTGGGAGATGTGGGAAATGCACCCGCAGGGGGCTGAGCTCGTTGTCTGCACCGATGGGGAGATTACCCTGATCCAGGAGGACGAGGGCGGTGCCGAGCGGCGCATCACCCTCACCAAAGGAGGATATGCCATCAACGCGCCGGGCGTCTGGCACACCGCGGATATCGATACGGCGGCGACTTGTCTTTTTGTCACGGCAGGGCTTGGGACCCAGCATCGGTCGAGATAACTGTGAGGCCAAGGCGCGGGCGCGCGAAAATGCGGCCAAAGCCCGCGCACCCCTTGTGAAATTGCCCGGAATGTGGCCACTAAGGTCAACTTTCAGCCGCTGCCAAAAGGTCCCCATGGCCGACGGAACCCGTACTATCGTCGTTGAAGACAGCCCTTCGGATGCATCATCAGATCGTCCGTTTACAATCAATTTCGGTCCCCAGCACCCTGCCGCCCACGGCGTGTTGCGCCTCGTGCTCGAGCTCGACGGTGAAATTGTTGAGCGAGTCGACCCGCATATCGGGCTCCTTCACCGCGGCACCGAAAAGCTGATCGAATATAAGACCTATCTTCAGGCCATCCCGTATTTCGACCGGCTCGATTACGTGGCGCCGATGAACCAAGAGCACGCTTTCTGTTTGGCAGCGGAAAAACTGCTCGGCATTGAAGTGCCGCGCCGCGCGAAAATCATCCGTACGCTGTTCTGTGAGATTGGTCGGCAGCTCAGCCATATCCTCAACATCACGACGCAGGCCATGGATGTGGGCGCGCTCACCCCGCCGCTTTGGGGCTTTGAAGAGCGCGAAAAGCTGATGGTCTTCTATGAGCGGGCCTGCGGCTCGCGCATGCACGCGGCGTATTTCCGCGTCGGCGGCGTGCACCAAGACCTGCCGCAAGAGCTGATCGACGACATCTACGCGTGGTGCGACAGCTTCCCGGCGGTGCTGGACGATATCGAAGGGCTGATCACGGACAATCGGATCTTCAAACAGCGTAATGCTGATATCGGTGTGGTGACCAAAGAAGAAGCTTTTGCCTGGGGCTTCTCCGGCGTCATGCTGCGCGGCTCCGGCGTCCCGTGGGATCTGCGGAAGAGCCAGCCCTACGAGATCTATGACGAGCTCGATTTTGACATCGCCATCGGTAAGCATGGCGACTGCTACGACCGTTACGTCGTGCGCATCGAAGAGATGAAGCAGTCCTTGCGGATCATGAAGCAGTGCATCGAAAAACTCGAGCCTGGCCCGATCATGACCGAAGATCCACGGGTGGGCCCGCCGTCGCGTGGCAAGATGAAGGAGTCGATGGAGGCTCTCATCAACCACTTTAAGCTTTACACGGAAGGTCCGAAAGTGCCTGCCGGTGAGGTCTATGCAGCGGTTGAGGCGCCAAAAGGCGAATTTGGCGTGTATCTCGTCTCGGATGGATCGAACAAACCCTATCGCTGTAAGATCCGCGCCCCGGGCTATGCCCACCTGCAAGCGATGGATTGGATGAACCGTGGCCACATGCTGGCCGACGTTTCCGCCATCATTGGCACGCTCGACATCGTGTTCGGCGAGATCGACCGGTAGTCTCTTAACCGATCAGCCCGCCATCACCGATGAGCAGGTCATTGCCATCGCCCCCGAACAGCATGTCGGCGCTGTCGCAATCAGCTCAAAACTCACCTCGATGTCGCCCGTCAAAACGGGCGGTAACGCGTCATCGGGTAAACTCATCACACAACGCTCTCACCGGTCCCGCCGGCGACGATGGCCTGGCCTTGCCTCGCGCAACGGCGCTTCGCGACGACCGCCTGCAGCTTGCGGTTCCGCGTCAGACCGAGCTAACTGTTGGCGCGTTGAGACGCGTCGCGACTGAGAAGAGGGCAGGGACATCGATACGCTACTAAGCCTTCGCGGGCAGAGCGCGCTGGGGATCTTATCGTTCTGTCTGCTCGCTTGGGCGTTCTCCGAGCGGCGATCGGCTTTTCCCTTCCTTCGCACTGTCGTGGCCGTAGGATTGCAGATCGTGGTCGCAACGGTCTTCCTCCGTGTGCCTGTCGCGCGGAACAGCCTTGATGGCCTCAACGGGATTGTCGTGGCGTTGCAACAGGCCACCCAGGCGGGGACGGAATTCCTCTTCGGCTATGTGGGCACCACCGAGAATCTTCCGTTCAAGGCGTCTGAGCAGGAGAGTGTCGGCTTCTTTGTTTTCGCCTTTCAGGCGCTGCCGCTCTTGGTCTTTGTCTCGGCTCTTGCTGCCGTTCTCTGGCATTGGGGCATTTTGAAATGGATCATCCGGGGCTTTGCGCTGGTGATTGCGCGGCTTTTGGGATCGGGCGGTGCGGTCTCGCTCGCGGCCTCAGCGAATGTATTGCTCGGCCAGACGGAGGCGCCGCTGCTTATCCGGGCGTATCTTGCGACGGTGACGCGGTCTGAGCTCTTTGCGATCATTGCGTGCGGCTACGCTACCGTGGCGGGGACGGTGATGGCGCTTTACGCCTTCCTGTTGAACCCGCTCGACCCCTCCATGCTGGGCCACATCCTGGTGGCCTCGATCATCTCTGTGCCTGCGGCACTCCTCCTGGCACAGATTATGGTGCCTCCCGCGCCGGGTGACCATGTGACGGCCGCCGATGATGCCGAAGACGGCTTTTCCTATGAGGGCACGCTCGATGCCTTTTGTGTGGGCGCAGCCGAAGGCGGCAAGCTTTGGGCGAACATCGTCGTCGCTATCCTCGCCTTCATCGCGCTGGCGGCGCTGGTGAACATCATGCTCGACAATTTCGTGCCGGATGTAATGGGCGCGCCGTTGACGCTCGAACGGATCCTCGGCTGGGGCTTTGCGCCGCTCGTCTGGCTTGCCGGCATCCCTGCTGAACAGATGGTGACCGCGGGCGAGCTCATGGGCATCAAAACCGCCCTCAATGAGGTGATCGCGTATTCCGCCCTCGTCGGATTAGAAGACGGCGCCCTCGATCAACGCTCGACGCTGATCATGGTTTATGCGCTTTGCGGGTTTGCCAATGTCGGTTCGCTCGGCATTGTGATCGGCGGCCTCTCAGCGCTCGAGCCCGAGCGGCGGCACGAAATCGTCTCCCTCGCGCCCCGCGGGCTGATTGCCGGCACGCTTGGCACATTGATGTCCGGCGCCGTGGTCGGTGTGGTCTACTGAGGAGCAGGCTGTGGTCGATGACGCCGAAACCGCAATCCTAGCGCTCTTGGCGGAGCGGGCGGCTGGCAAAACCATTTGCCCCTCTGAGGCAGCGCGACAGCTCGATCGCGAAGATTGGCGTGCACAGATGGACCGTGTGCGGGATGCGGGCATACGACTGGCCGCGGCAGGGGCCATCGACGTCACCCAGAAAGGCGTGCCGGTCGATCCACACGCCGCCAAAGGACCGATACGTTACCGGAAAGTCGTATGCTGAAAGCTTCTCAAATTGATGCCGTTGGCGATGCCATGCGAGAGGTGGCGGCGGAGTTGATTGTGCCGCGCTTTCAGAACCTGTCTGAAGGTCAAATCGACACGAAGTCCTCCGCCGATGATCTCGTCACCGTGGCCGATCGTGAAGCGGAGGCGGCGCTAGAGCCTCGCCTGATGGACATCTTGCCCGGCTCGGTCGCGGTGGGCGAGGAGGCCGTGGCGAAGGACAAATCTCGCATGGATCGCCTCAAAGGTGATGATCCGGTGTGGGTCATCGATCCGGTCGACGGCACTGCGAATTTCGTGGCAGGCCGACCGCAATTCGCCGTGATGGTGGCGTTGGTTGTCCGTGGGCAGATTGAGGCGGGGTGGATCTATCCGCCAATGGAAGACGTGATGGCCATTGGCATTGTGGGCAGCGGCGCCACATTGAATGGCGAGGCGCTGCGTGCCCTCCCTGCGCGCCCCTTCGCGGAAGCCTTCGGTGACTATGCCGGGCGCTACTTCAGCGACGAGGTCAAGGCGCACTATGATAAGGCTGTGTCAAAGGCAGGCGGTTATCGGGCAGGGCGATGCTCCGCCTACGCCTATCTCGATACGGCGCGCGGTGACCTCGATTTCGTCATCCAATATTTGATGAGCCCGTGGGATCATGCGGCGGGCGTTGCGGTGCTGCGCGAGGCTGGCGGCGCCATTCGCTATTTGGATGATGGGTCGAATTACTCACCGCTCCAGTGGCAGCCACGGACCATGCTGGCCACCTGCCATCAGGACGCGTGGGCAGACTATGCGCGCCGCCTCACATGAGGCATCAGCCCACCGCCGATGACTTGGAACGCCTGGCCCGTGACGCCTATGCGCGGCTACCCGAAGGTGTTCGTCAGCT
Organism: uncultured Caulobacterales bacterium; assembly: GCA_964342585.1. GTDB lineage: Bacteria > Pseudomonadota > Alphaproteobacteria > Caulobacterales > Parvularculaceae > Parvularcula. The sequence continues at coordinate 11,255 of CAYFHK010000085.1, forward strand.
CACAGAAGGCGTTGTCATTCGTGTGGTCGATTTCGCCGACCCGGAGGTCCTTGACGACCTTGGCATCGATGATCCCTATGACCTTTTGGGGCTGTACCAGGGCATTCACATCGGCGAGAAAGGGGTGGACCTGTCCGGCGCACTTCCGGATATGATCTTTCTCTATGCGGAGCCTTTACTGTCATTTTGGCGCGCAGGGACGGATAGTCTCGACGCCGTGATCACACACGTTCTGGTGCATGAAATCGGCCATCACTTTGGATTGTCCGACGAGGATATGCACCGGATTGAGGATGCGGCGGGCGACTAAAGCCAGCGATTAGA
>CAYFHK010000086.1:0-11514 GCA_964342585.1 uncultured Caulobacterales bacterium
GGGGCAAGCCAAGCTGCACAGGCTGCACCGGCGCCAGAGCCAGCAGCGCCGCCGCCGCAGCCAGATCAGCCCGCTCCTGCCGCTGCATCGGCGCCCGAACAACAGGCGCCCGCGGCCCCGTCCGTGCCAGACAACAGCGCCGAGATTTTTCAGATGATCGAACAGCTCGCGCAGCTTCGCGAGAAAGGCATTTTGACCGATGAAGAGTTCGACAAGAAGAAGGCGGAGCTTTTAAGCCGGCTTTGACCGGTTTTAGTCTTTGGCTTTTTTCAGCGCTTTTAACGCGGCGACAAACGGATTGTCGGGACCCGTCTCTTCCTGTGAGGTGGCGGGTTGTTGTTTTTGCGTGGCTGGTTTTCGTGGCTGCTCGGTTTGAGGCGCTGCAACGTCTTTCTTTGATGACGGTGGCTGCACCACGGCGGACATAAACCGGCCTGTCGCCGCCTCATCGAGGGGGAGGAGGAGGGGCAGCGCTCTGCCCATGCCGGCGCACATCTCGTCGAACCACTCTTCCCGCTCGGCCTTTGAGAAATCGCTCAAGACATGGGGCATCACCGCCTCTTTGCGGCCAGGATGGCCCACACCAATCCGCACGCGCCAGAAATCAGGGCCCATATGGGCCGTGATGGACTTCAGGCCATTATTGCCTGCTGCGCCACCACCCTTCTTTACACGGAGCTTACCAGGCGCAAGGTCAATTTCGTCGTGAAAGACGATAATCTGATCTGGCTCGATCTTATGGAATTGCGCCGCGGCGCGCACGGCGTTGCCGGCCTCGTTGTAAAAGGTGGTCGGCTTAAGCGCGCCAACCTTCACGCCGTCAACCATCCCTGTGCGGAAGAGCCCTTGGAACTTCTTGCTCTCAGATGAGAACCCGTGGGCGTCGGCAATAGCATCCACCGCCATGAAACCGGCATTGTGCCGGTTTTTGGCGTATTTGCTGCCAGGATTGCCGAGGCCGACGAGTAAGAGCATGGGCGTTGTTTAAGCCCTCACTTGGCGAAGGGAAAGGTCGTGTGCCGACCTTATTCTTCGGTTGTTTCTTCGGCCTCGTCGCCACCCTCTTCATCGGCCTCGCCATCACCTTCGCCCTCAGAGGAGCGCATGCTGGACGGCGCAGCGATGGTCGCAACCGTGAAGTCACGGTCGGTAATCGTCGGCTCCACACCGTCAGGCAGCTTCACGGCCGAGATGTGGATCGTGTCACCCACATCGGCTTCTGATAGATCGGCTTCGAGCGCCTCGGGGATCGCCGTGGCACTGGCGACGACTTCGATTTCGTGACGCACAATGTTGAGAACGCCGCCGCGTTTGAGGCCCGGGCAGGTCTCTTCATTGAGGAAGCGCATCGGCACGTTCACGGTGACCCGGGTTCTCGCGTCAACGCGCATCATGTCGACGTGCATCGGCAGGTCTTTTACCGGGTCGACTTGAATATCACGGCCAATGACCTGCTGTTCTTGGCCATCAACAACGATCTTACAAAGCACGTCGATCAGACGGCCTGTGGTGTAAGCCTTGAGCACTTGGTTATAGCGCAACTTGATGTTCGCCGGCTCAGCGCCGCCGCCATAGAGGATCGCGGGGACCCAACCATCGCGGCGCACAGCGCGGCTACCACCCGTGCCTGCCCGTTTGCGGAGCTCGCAATCAAATACAAATGCGTCTGACATCGCCATTTCCTTTCGTTATCCCGCAAACGCGACCCTTCGCGTCCTCGGAATAAGAAATGCGGCGGGCTGGCGGGCCGGCCGCATTCCGGTTTCACCTAAACGCCGGGGCAGTAGCCGCAAAGGGCCCGCTGGGCAAGAGGTTTAGAGCTTCTCAGCCACTTTGATCGCCGTGCGGCACACCGCTTCAATGACGCTCTTCATCAGCCCGTAGCCAAAGCTTTCTTCGGCGCCTTCGCGAATGGCCGTGTCATGATGCTCGAGCTCCTCCTCGCGGAAGGTTTCGATGGTCTCTTTCAGATCCGCTTCGCTTTCGGGCAACTCAGCCGCTTGCTCAGCGTAGTGACCTTCGATGACGCGTTCGACGGCGCTGGTGCAGGCCATGGCCGATTTCTCGCCCATCAGCGCGGTCACGGCACCAAGCGTGAACCCAGCGGCGTTCCAAAGCGGGGCGAAGACCGTGGGGCGGATTTCCCGCTCCACCAGGAGACGGTCGAAGGTTTCGAGGTGGTGCGCCTCACCCTTTTCCATGTCGCGAATCATTGACGCCATGCGTGATTTGCCGGGCAGGGCATCGAACACGGCGCGCTGGCCGCGATAAATATTCACGGCGCCATATTCACCAGCGTGATCCACACGGAGCATTTCTTCAATGCGGCCGGGGCGCGAACCGTTTCGAATAAATTGTCCAGGGCGGGGGAGGGCATTCATCGTTTCAGTCATGACACTGCCTTAAGCCATCGCTGCTTGATCGCGCTTCCAACGCCGGATCGCCGTGCGGAACCCAAGCGCCGCGATGAGGGCGAGGCCAAGGGAAAACAGCGTGTTGTATCCCGCCATCGAAATGCCGAACAGCCGCCAGGCTGCTTCTTCACATGGCGGGCCTGCGGGCCCGGGCGCCGAAAGCTGGGCGAGAAGCTCTTCGCGGGAGCCAGGCAGAGCGTTGACGGCCGCATTTGTGTCGGAGGCGCAGCCCGCCGGACCTTCCCACCATCCCCACTCCACACCGGTATGATAGCCGGCGAGCCCGGCCGAGAAAAAGTAGATCAGAGCGAGGGCGCCGAGGCCGCCTGCCACCGCGCGTTCAGAACCACTGATTTTCCCAACGACCAAAGCCCCTGAGGCCAACACCATGGCCGCCCAATGGGCTTCGCGCTGATCCAGGCACAGGATGCATGGTGCCATATGCCCGATGATCTCAAATAAGTGCGCGCCCACGATGAGAGCGGCACTGGTCAAAAGGGCCAGTAGCAAGGCGGTAGCGGGAGGGATCATCCGGACCAACAACATCGGTTAACTCAGTGACTTGGTAACGCGGCATGATTGAGGTCATCGGACCTCGACGGAAGGGGGAACGCGGTCACGGTGCGAATGCGTCGCAGGTGAGCGCCTGACTACCGCCCAACCAATCCCAATACTAGGTCTTTAATCTGGCTGATCGCCTCAGGCCCAAGGATGGCCACGGCGGTCACCAAAAAAACCACCCATGCGAGGCCGAAAAGCAGGCCGCCGAGCACGAGCAGCCCGTCGCGTTCCAAAAAACCAACGGCGGCAATCGCGACACCGATACCAGGGGCGGTGTTGGTCGAGGGCAATGGAACGAGGATGGATGCCGTGGGAATCAGCAGCAGCGCGCCAACAATTTGGGCACCCCGGCCATCGGTCAGCCCTTGAAGGCGCGGCGACGCCAATCGTTCAAGCCATCCCAGATACCTCGAAGCGCGATTCACGACGCCCTGCATGGCGGCGATGTCGATTTCACGGTCGTTCAATTTCGGCGGCAGCCAAGGGCGTTCACGACCCAAAGCGAGCTGTGCGGCGAGGGCCAGCATGGGTAGGGCGACGATCTGCGGAATGCCCCAGAGAAAAGGAATGCAGCAGGGCAGCGCCAAGATGAGCAACATCAAGCCGAACGCGCGTTCATCCAATATGTCGATGAGCTTGCCCAGCGTCGTCACGCCCTTGGGGTGGCTCTGTGCCTCGCCAGATGGCGTGGCGTCATTGGGCATTGCTGCAGGCGCCGCCGCGCTTCGATATTGTTGCGCCAGCCGTTCAAGCGTGTGCGTCAAAAGCGCGGTTACGCCCTGTTTCGCGACAGCCGGTTCATCAATCGTCATGTGGCATGATCCTATCGAAGGCGGCGCCGCACGATGCAATTTGCGGTCCCCCTTCGTCGCCTATCCCTATGGACAGTGCGGCGCAACCGGCCTATCGACCACGCCTCCACGCTAGCCGGTGTGGCGGAACTGGTAGACGCACGGCATTCAAAATGCCGCGACTTCGGTCGTGGGGGTTCGAGTCCCTCCACCGGCACCATTGAAAGGCGACGAAGCCTTCAGCGCTTGGCGATCGTTCTTGCGGACTGCACCCTAGGCTCGTCCGGACGGTCACCGCTCTTTTTTCGGGCCCATGAAGAGCCTACTTAACGAGTGGCGGTGCGGAGCTTCACCATGACCTCTTCGGACAAAAATCTGAAACTGAGCGACGAACAGCTGGCGCGACTGATCGATCAGACCATCACGTCCATGGGCCCTATCGATCCCGCAAAGGTGCCCCATCTCGTTCGCGAACGCCTTGGTCGACAGATCCGAGGAGATTTCGACTTGGACGCCTATTTGCGGCAGCGCGGGCGCGAATCCGCCCCGCGTCGGGACAAATAATTTCGTTTCGAGACAGTCATTTGACGAAACTATTTTCGCATCGCACAACGGGTGGTGCTGAACGGCGCGCTCCTTGAATGGGAGGGCAGTTGAGCAACGAATTGGGGTCTTCAGTGGTGGAACCGCAGATGTCTGCATCGCCGGGTCGGTCGATTGCGCCGCTCGCTGTTTTATCGGTTTTCGTCGGCGCGATGGCGATCGGCGCGGTGATCGTTGCGCCGTTAATCGAGCGGACGCGGCTTTATGCAGCCGCTAGCCAAGACGAAGTGACGGCAGATCCTTTCACCCGTGCCGCGCCACGCCCAGCGCCAGTCTCGTTGACCATCACCCGCGGCGATGAACCTACACCGCCGAAAGTCAATGAACAGCCGCTGCCAAGCTCTGAGAGCATCGTGCCGCGCGGCGGCGCGCCCGCGCCGATGAACCGGCTCTTTGACAATGCCGGGCCGAGCACATTGGCCAGCTTCTCCTTACCGATCCCCCGTCTGAAACCCGCTTCGAGAGCTGGGGATGTGCCGCCTGAAGAGCGTGTTGCTCCGGGGATTGCCAATCCCGCCGCAGCGCTCGAGACGGTGGCGTTCACCGCACCTGAAGATTTCACCGGCGGCCGCGAGCGTCTGTTCACGGAATACGCGGCTGCGCGGCTGCGCGACCGGATCGAGCAGCGTTATGCCACGGTGGTCGTGCCGCGGGGGGAGACCCTCGCGCAAACGCTGACATCGATTGGGGGCAGCGAAGCTGACGTGGCCGCGGCGCTTGAAGCGATTGCCTCGGTCATGGATGGCGCTGAGGTCAGCGCTGGCACCGCGATCGATTACGCATTCGATGCCGATGAGCGCCCCACGGGCTTCATCTCTTCTCTCGATACGACCGATGCTGACGGCCGCGACGCGACCGATATGTTCCCTGCAGAGGGTCTAGACAATGGCGCGGCTGAGGCGGCTGATCCTCAACCCGGCCCCGCATTAGCGCGCATTCGGTTTCGGCCGGACACACGCAATCGTGTCACCGCATGGCGGCAGGCCGACGGCACCTACGCTGTTCATCGCGAGGAATTAGAAGTGGAGAAACGCTTCGCGGCGGTGGCTGGCGTCATCCAAAACAGTCTCTTCGCTGCGGCCTCACGCTCAGAAGTGCCGCCCGAAATCATGGTGCGCTTCGCAAACCTCTTTCTCTACGATATCGACTTTGCCCGGGACATTTACGCCGGCGACCGCTTTGAGGCCGTGTACGAAGTGTTCTACACAGAAGACGGAAGTTATGTTGGCACGGGCGATATTGTTTACGCGGCGATGAGCTGGCGCGGCCAGCGCGAAGCGCGCGGCTATTACCGATATGATGGCGACACCGATGTCGAGATGCCGTATTTTGACGCCAGCGGAGAAAGCGCCAACCGGCTGTTGATGAAGACACCGATCGAGGGCGCCCGCGTGACATCGACCTTCGGCGCGCGTCGGCATCCGATCCTTGGCTACACCAAGGGACACAAGGGTGTCGATTTCGGCGCCCGGACTGGCACACCGGTGATGGCCGCCGGCGATGGCGTGATCGAGCGCGCGGCGATGACCGGCACTTTTGGCAATTACGTCCGTATTCGCCACGCGAGCGGCTATAAGACGGCCTACGCGCACCTTCACGGCTATGCGAAGGGCATTAAGGCGGGCACGAAGGTCCGCCAAGGCGAGATCATCGGCTATGTGGGCTCGACCGGGCGATCGACCGGTCCGCACCTTCACTACGAAGTCCACAAGGGCGACGAGGTACTTAACCCAATGACGCTGGCTGTTGCCATTGGGCGCTCGCTGCCCGAGGACGAGTTGCTGGCGTTTGCCGATCAGCGCAGCTATGTCGACACGCTCCGTGTTCGGCCTTTCACTGTGGCCGCGGCAACACTTCAGTAACCCTATCGGCGCAAACCGGCATGCGTGTCAGTTTACGCGCGCGCACCTTCGCGCTTGTTCCATCAAGTGTCTAAGGGCGTTGCAGGAGGGATCATGGCCGATCGCCGGGAAATCGTTCACCTTTCATCGCTGTTGGCGTCCCGCCTTTGCCATGACCTCGTCAATCCGGTCGGTGCCCTCCAAACGGGGCTCGATGTCTTCGGCGAAGATACCGATCCTGAGATGCAGGCGCACGCGATCGCGCTGATCAAGGAAAGCACGCAAAAGACCATCGATATTCTTTCCTTCGCGCGCATGGCCTTTGGCTCAAGTGGCGGCTGGGAAGGCGATCTCGATATGGGGGAAGCGGGGAAACTCTCCGAGGCCTATTACAATCACGCCAAGGCCACATTGATCTGGGATCTCCCGCCGCAACCCCTGCCTAAGCCCCTGGTGAGAACGCTGATGAACCTCGTCCTCATGGTCGAGCGGTGTGCACCGCGTGCTGGGAGCGAAGTGCGGGTCTTTGGCGAATTGCCCACCTTCACGATCGCCGCGACAGGGCCGAAACTCAAATATAGCGAGGCGTTTGCCGACGCTCTTACGGGTGATTTCGCTGAGCTGGCGGCGAAAGAGACGCCGGCGGCGTTAGCCGCTTTGTTGGCGGAGGCGGCGGGCCTCACAATCGACGTGGATGCGGGCGAGGAGCATCTAACGCTGCGCATCTCCGCTGAGTGAACACACGTAAGATACTTTAAGCATTCTGGTTTACCCCTCGTTCAACTCTCAGACATTACCGTGTCAAAAGCACGGCGGCGTGTCGTGATCCCGCCATGTTGGGGGAGCCTTTAGGAGGCGAGAGGGGAACAATGGCGACTGGGTTGGTTATTGAAGATTCAGACAGCGTGCGCTGCATTCTGGTTGATATCCTACACGAAGCAGATGTTGTGGCAGAGGAAGCACAAGGCCCAGGGCGGGCCATTGATTTGTGCAAAGACGGTCACTTCGATGTGATTTTCCTTGATTGGGATTTGCCGTGTCACGGCGCACTCGATTTTCTGAAAGATATTGCGCGGCTCGAGCTTGCGAAACGTCCACCGATCATTCTGTGTGCGGCGACGCATAACCCGGATGAATTAGCATTGGCCAAGGCGATCGGCGCAAACTTCCACTTGTTGAAGCCGTATGATCCTGCATCCGTCCGTGCCGCGCTTCATAAGTCGGGAGTCATGAATGCTGTGATGGACGAGGTCACCGTGAGAACCTCAGCTGGCTAAGCGTCCGCTTAGATTACAGCCAACAAATGCCGCAGCGCTGCACGAGCTGTCCATACACGGATCGTTGAGCGCGATGCGGGCGTTGGAAACAGATGACGATGCGTGACGGTCCCGGCTTTGGTGGCCGTCGCGATATAGACAAGGCCCACAGGCTTGTCGGGTGTGCCGCCGCCCGGTCCGGCGATTCCTGTCACTGAGACGGCGGCGTCGGCAGCAGCCGCCTGACAAGCGCCTTTCGCCATTTGCGCCGCGACCTGCGCGCTGACTGCCCCATGGGCGGCGATCACCGCCGGGTCGACGCCGAGCTGTCTCTCTTTAGCGATATTCGCATAGGTAACGAAACCATGCGTGAAAACATGAGACGCGCCCGGAACATCTGTCAGCGCAGCCGAAATCAGACCCCCTGTGCAGCTTTCCGCCGTTGCGATCATCAGATTTCGCGCTGTTGCTTTGGCGATGACGTCGCTGGCGAGGCTGAGGGTGAGCCGCTCGGTCATGGCGTGTTGACGAGCCGCACGGTCGCAACGGCTTGGGCGGCCAGTCCTTCACGGCGTCCGGCAAAGCCGAGCTTTTCGGTCGTGGTGGCTTTTACAGAAACGCGCCCTTCGCTGAGGCCGAGAATTTCGGTGATCGACGCCTCGATACGTTCGCGATGCGGACCAATTTTCGGTGCTTCGCAAATGATGGTGATGTCGCAATTTACGATCTCGCCGCCTTTTGCCCGCACCATTTCCGCCGCGTGGCGCAGGAACACATCTGATGGGGCCCCGCGCCACTGCTCATCGCTGGGGGGGAAGTGCAGCCCAATATCGCCCGCGCCAATCGTGCCGTAAAGCGCGTCTGTCAAAGCGTGAAGCGCAGCATCCGCATCGGAGTGGCCTTTGAGCTTATGTGTATGCGGAATTTCGATACCGCCGAGAATAACGCGGTCTCCGTCTTCAAAGGCGTGCACATCATACCCATAGCCGACACGCGTCTCGCTATTGGCTGCCAGCAACATCTCGGCCAAGGCGAAATCCTCCTTATACGTCAATTTTATATTTGTTGGTTCATCGGGTACCAGCGCCACATGCTGATCACGCCCCTCTAACAGGGAGGCATCATCGGTCGCGGTGTTGGGTTCTGCATCCTGGTGCGCCGCCCAGATTGTCTCATAGCGGAAGCCTTGAGGCGTTTGTGCGCGCCAGAGTCCTTCGCGATCGACCGTGCGTTCAATGCCGCCGGCGCTGTCCGTTTTTTTTAGGGTGTCGCTGACGGGCAGGGCGGCGATGGCGCCCGGCGCCGTTTGAAGCGCATCGAGAACGTTCGTGATGGTGCCGGCGGCGACAAAGGGGCGGGCGCCGTCATGGATCAACACTTGTTCGGGCGCGACATCGGTCAAGGATCGCAGCCCGTTGAAGACGGAGGATTGTCGCTCCGCCCCGCCCGTTACCGGGGGCAACAGTTTCTCGAGGCCTGCGACCGCGGCCTCATAAAGGTCTCTGTCATCTTCGCCGATCACCACGCGCACAGCATCAATTTTGGGGTGCGCCGTGAAAGCGGCCACGGTTCGGCGGAGAAGGGGCACACCGCCAACGTGCGCATATTGTTTGGGTTGGCCGATGCGGGCGCGTGTGCCTTTTCCGCCGGCCACGATCAGGGCCACTGTCTGAAGACGTTCCATGGCGCAGGTCCATGGCAGAACGGGGGGAGAGGTGCCAGTCTCCCCGCAACTGATTTTTGCCCAACGGCTTAGATTGCGGTATGGTAAACAAGTCGGGAAGGTGGAGGTGAGTATGACGATGAGATACGGCTATGAACCGCCATCGCGCAGCGGGGGTCTCCTCCATTGGCTGGTCCGACTCATCGTTGCGGTGGCGATCTCTGTGGGCGCCGTTTTTGGGGGACGGGCGGCGGCCAGCCGGCTCTGCCCGGGGACGTGTGAGGCACTCGATCCATTTCGAGATGTGTTGTTGGCGCCGCTTTCCATTGCACCGGACATCTTGTGTTGGGCCATCGTTGCAGCTGTTGTCCTCGCGCTGTTCGTTTGGATCGCCTTGGCCCACCGGCCCACGCTTTTGGGTCTTTTGCTCCTCTCACTGTTGGCTTTGGCCTTTATCGGCGCGCTGTTCTCAGGCGATCGCGATGGCCTGATCGATTGGGAGAAATTCCGATCTTCAGAGCCGTTGCCCGCGCCGCAGACGCAAAGCTGGGATATCACGCCAGAGCCGGCGCCGTTGCCCGCGCCTGAGCCCGCACCGGTCTTGGCTTGCGCAGCAGATGAGTTTCTTGGCGAAGGCGGATCTGCGTGCTTGCCGTGCTTTGAGACACGCTTAGAGCCGCAAGCGCCGCGCGCCTATTTCGCGCCCATGGCGTTCGACGCGGCATGGCAATACGCCAAAGACAATCGCTATGGCCGCATGGCGGACGATATCGACGCGTCGGCGAGCCATTTCGCCTCGGTGCAGGATCTGGTGATTGCGGGCCAACGCGCAGCTGGCGGTCGGGCGCTGTGTGCTTCAGGCGCCGTCCTCGTTGTGGGGTCGGCATCGGCTGATGGCCCGGCGGACCGGAACGCCGCTCGAGCGCAGCGACGTGCCGAGCAACTTGCGGCCCAGGTGCGGCGAGGCTGCGGCGATGACCTGCCGGTCTTTGCGCTCTCTATCGGACAGTCCCAGGCGTCGGTCGATACCGCGGCTGATCGTGCACTGACGGTGCTCGCCGTCGATACACCAGACGGTGCACCGGTGACGCGGGCGCGCATTTTGGAAGAACTTGGGTTTGCCATGGCCGATCAGGCGGCGCTTGGCGGCGTGCTCGACCGGACCGAGCATTTCCCCGTCTCAAGTTGGCAATGGCAGGACAAAACGGCGGCAGCGCCGATGATCGCGGCGCGTCCCATTGAGGAAGTCGAACGCCTGGTCGCTGGCGCCCCAAGCAGTTGCCGTCCTGCGATTGAGCTCAATACAGCGTCGGCAGAGTAAAACGATCTTAGGAAATCGATGCGTCTCGACCGGCTGTGGCCGGTTCAATTCGGCATCGGCAAAATCGACTTTCGGGTCACCTCGCGCAAGGTGAAGCTGGATTCGATCGACGCGATGTTCTCCGTGCGGAGCAAGCTCTCCGACAAAAAAGCCTCATAGGCGGTCAGCGTCGGCAGCACGACCCGGAGGAAATAGTCATACTTGCCGGTGACCAGCTGGCATTCCATCACTTCCGGCCGTGCCGCAATCGTCTGCTCAAAAGTCCGCAGCGAGGATTCATCCTCTTTCTCGAGTTTGACGAGGATGATCACCGTGACCGGCAGCCCTAAGACATCACGGTCGACATCTGTCAGATAGCCCTTGATGACACCTTCGCTTTCGAGGCGCCTTAAGCGGCGCAAGCACGGCGTCGGCGAGAGCCCGACACGTTCGGCCAATTCCGCATTGGTCATGCGAGCGTTTGCCTGCAAATGCGTTAGAATTCTCAGATCGATTTTGTCGAGCTTCACCATCTTGGCTCCAAGAAGCACAGGAAACTGCAACGTAAGCGACAGGCGCGCGAGGAATCAACAATTTTGCGCAATAATCTTCCAAAAAGGGGGCTTGCTCCTGCCCACTGCCGCCGCATAGCATTTGCCCACAGGACATCGATCGCGGCCCTTATGCGGGGTCGCTCTCGCGAGGACGCAACCCTACGATGCCAACTGACGCGCGCCCCCAAAAACCGAAGCGCCATCCGTCTGCGCCAACCTTCGGCGCGATCGATTTAGGCACGAACAATTGTCGGCTATTGGTCGCGACCCCGACGAGAAACGGCTTTCGCGTCGTCGATGCCTTCTCCCGAATTGTGCGGCTCGGCCAAGGGCTCTCCTCCACCGGTGCGCTCTCCGAGGCGGCGATGGACCGCACCGTCGATGCCTTGAAGATTTGCGCTGAGAAGATGGCGTCGCGTCGCGTCGCAGCCTCGCGGTGCATCGCGACCGAGGCGTGCCGCGCTGCGAGCAATGGCGATGCTTTCCTGGAACGGATCAAAAACGAGACCGGCCTGACGTTTGATATCATCA